>SCUG01000265.1 GCA_004297645.1 Saprospiraceae bacterium
TTCCATACCAGACAATCCGAGAATAACCGTACCTGCCCCGCAGTGGCAACCTGAAAATCCGAGACTCCAATACACTGACTGAATAAACACGCTCTTACCCTGACGTTACCGGGATTACCGCTTTTCACCTACCAGAATTTTCGAGATTTTGTAACAACCTCATCTCTAACTTTTAAATTTTTTCAACTATGAAAAAGATTTTCAACCATTCGTTTTGTGCTAATAACAAACACACGCACAAGATTTTCACAATTCTGATAATTTTATTGATGACGATTACACTACCTGCACAGTATGTAAATTACAGGTTCTATGATTGCAACTCTACCCCTGCCTTGTTTCAGGGCCAGTTGCCTCTTACGCTTTGCGAACAAAATCCAGAATTCACTCCTGACATCACGATTCCGGCGGGTGTCACTTTCGCTTCTACTTTAAACATACCGAATACTATTTTTGGCCCGGCGTGGTATTCGAGAAAGATTCTCATTTTAGGAACGCTGGTGGTAGATGTCAATGTGGGATTCATATCATGTAAGGTAAAGATGGGAGCAGGCGCCGAAATCTACACACAGGGAGATGTAGATGTGTTTTCTCTGTTTTCTTCATTCTTCGCCTGCGATTACATGTGGAAGGGAATAACAATTTACAACGACGGTGCTGCCAAGATTTACTATTCCCAGTTTGAAGATGCCGAAACTGCCTTTACTCTGGATGACGGAACCTACGCCGGTTTTATAAGTAACACCTTCAACAGAAACGATGTAGGCATCCGGAACGCAAATGCTATAACGGGACAGACCGGACTGGTATTCGACTCTTTTACGAAGAATACCTTCACATGTACTTCACCTTTGAACGCTCCTTATAGTGGTCAGCAAATAAACCCGGGGCAGGTTTCTTTTGCGGGCATATATCTTGACAGATGTGTCACCAGTATAGGAAAGTTCTGGGGCTCCAACTTTTTCTCTTTCATGCAACATGGCATTTATGCTATAAACTCAACCGTGTTGGTTCAGAATTGCCGCTTTGAGAATATGGTAGAAGAAATAGATGGCGGTCAAACCGGAGGTATAGGAATAGCAGCTTTTAACGGGTCACTGACGGTAAAAGAATCGTTTATTTTCAACAACCAGATAACCGGCCAAAGCTATTTTTCAAACTGTGCCTATGCAGGCATATCAACGGGTGGAACAAATCTGGTAGTAAGCAATGCTGTGTTTTCAGGCAACAACTTTGTAGGCATTGATTCTTATGACAATTTTTACGGAGAAACTGTAAAAATTACAGACAATACGATTAACATGGACGGGGATGGCGAATTCAACGTTATCGGCATTGCTGTAGTAAGAAGCATTGCCTCTGGCTCCAACCCTCATAACGTTATTTCCCGCAATTCTATTGATATTGGCGGAACTGGTCATGCTAAATTTGGCATCTACATTTGGGGAGATACTCCGGCCATCGATGCGATGGAGATTACGGACAATGTTGTTGACGTCACCAATACCAATGGCCAGATGTTCCCAATTTATATTTACCGTTCTCCTGCCGATCAGTTTAAGGTGCTGCGTGACACCATAACTTTTTTCCCCGTCACAGAAAGCGAATTGTTCGAAAGAGATGGTATTACCGCAAAGGTTTGCAATGGCATCAAAAATGAAATCAGCTTCAACAGCGTCAATATTTCCGATGCTATAGGCAATTACAATACTGCCGAGACCGGTATTTACCTGCTCAATGCACAAAACTTCACCCTTTGCCTCAACGATGTTGACCAAACCCAAAGAGGATTCTTTTTCGAGGGGGATAATGCGCCGGCCTATTTTAAATCAAATAACATCGGGGCACATGAGCGAGGGCTTTTCATCAATCACCAATTCGACTTTTTCGGTAATCTGGTAACACCAGGTGCGATTGACAATCAGGTACGGTATGGAAACTTATGGTCGGCCAACCAGGGCGATTATTCCCTGTATGCTGCACATTGTGCCTCTGACCCAAACAAGTCGTTATTTATCGTTGAAAATGACGACCCGACTATTCTGCCGCCCAAGAGGAACCCGGTAAATGGCTGGTTCACCGTAGTATCCGGTTCATTGAACCATTGCTCCGGCCTTGAAACTACCCCAGATGCAAAGCTGACGGTACTCGATAATCAAACCATCAGCGAAAATCCGGCTTCGGCTCAAGCCTGGGAGTGGAAAAAACGGCTGTTGTTCAAGCTCCTCCGCTTTCCCGCTCTTGCCGCGCCGGGTTCCGATGCCGCGACATTTTTCAATAACCAGATTCAATCGGCGCCGGGCAAGTTAGCGAATGTGGATTTCATGGTTTGGCAAGCGCTTGTCACAGACTCTGTTACCCAGGCAAGCCTCGACGATATTCAATCTGAAAGGTTGGCATGGCTGGATTCATTATTGTCTTTAGAAAATGCTTACGGGGACCCTCTGGACACTTTCAGTATCAACGCCAGCCTCATTTCCGCCAAGATGGCGATTTTTGAAAGCATCAGTTTGTTAGATGAACAAATGCTAACAATTGAAGACCAAATAAGGGCAGGCAGGATTTCCTTACTTGATTCAGCGGCAAACTTCAATCAAAGCATTGTCACTACACAAACTTTCGAAGAAAATCGAAAGCAACTGAACACCCTGCTTATCAAACGTGCAAAAGGGGTAATGCTGGACAGTACTGATTTTGCCTTGGCGCAAAACATAGCTACTCTGGTGCGGGGCACGGAGGACTTTACCGAAAAATTAGCCAACATGTTGCAACCGTTTTGTCAATCAGGAGGAATAGGGTTGCGCTCTGTAAATGGATATAAGGCAGAAAATAAACTGCATGAAGAAATGCCTGGAATGAGCGTCGTACCAAACCCTGCCGGTGACCAACTTGATGTTTATTTCGACCGCCCAGTAAGCGGTACGCTGGTAATCCTCAATATTTCTGGCCAGGTGCTTTTAACAAGGGAAATCCGGGACGAGATGTCCACTGTTCATGTAAATGTGAGCAGTTTACCCCCGGGGGTTTACTTCCTTCGGCTAAAGGCGGCCGGTACGGTCTCTTCACCTGCAAGAAAATTCATCATTCAACGGTGACAAGTCTGGAATTATTCATTGCTCAGGTGCCTGGTATGCACCGGCACCTGAGCTAATAAGTTTTGCCCATGAAAAAGATATTCACAACTGTGTTTTTTGCTTTTGCCGCTTTTCATTCTTTAACAGCTCAGGAAGTTAAGCGCGACAATATCTGGCTTTTCGGCAAGCCGCCCAACAACCCGGATGAGTTGTTCGGAGGGTCGCAACTGGACTTCATCTCGTTCCCAGTGGAGGTGGGATATTTTGAAATCCCCTTCGACTTTGCGGAAATTGCCATGATTAGCGACAGCTCGGGGCAATTGCTTTTTTATACAAACGGATGCAAAATTGCCAATCGGGAGCACCAAATTATGGTGAATGGGGACTCATTGAACCCTGGCAAATGGTACAATCTCCGGTGTGAAAACAATGACTATCCAACAAGCCAGGCAGAAATTATTCTTCCCTTGCCCGGCAGTTCGCACCTGTATTACCATTTTCACATCCAGGTAGACGACAATACCTTCAACGAATGTTTGCTTTACTCTGTCATTGATATGAATAAAAATGGAGGGCTGGGCGAGGTGGTGGAAAAGAATCAATTGTTGTTTACCGCACACCAATTGGGAGAACAGCTCACGGCAGTGCGGCACGCCAATGGCCGGGACTGGTGGCTGGTCATACCCCACAGTACGACGAATATTTTCATTCCATCCAACAAATACTACAAGTTTCTTTTTACGCCGGAGGGGATTTCCGGCCCTTTCGTGCAGGAAATTGGCGAGGGTTGGGATTACCAGTTTTATAGCGGACAAGCCGCTTTTTCTCCCAACGGGGAAAAGTATGCGAGGATGAATCCTTTCAATGGTGTTCGGTTGTTTGATTTCGACCGGTGCAGTGGCGAGTTTTCTAATCCTCAGGCTTTTTATTTCCCAGAGGATACTATTATTTCCGGTGGCGTTGCTTTTTCACCCAACAACAGGTTTTTATACATTTCAGCGGGGGAAAAAGTATATCAATTTGACTTGTGGGCTTCCAATGTTGATGGCAGTCGCAAGATTGTAGCTGTTTACGATGGTTTTTTGTCGCCTTTATGGACCCTGTTTTATCAGCAAATGCTCGCACCCGATGGAAAGATATACATCACTGCTCCCAATGGGGTGAATATGCTCCATGTCATAAACAGGCCCAATCTACCCGGCGATTCATGCAAATTCGAGCAACATGGGTTGATATTGCCGAGCATCCATGATTGGAATATTCCGAACTTCCCCCATTTTCGGCTCGGCCCCGTAGATGGAAGTTCTTGCGATACTTTGGGGTTAGACAATCACCCGTTGGCGGGCTTTGTTTACGAGGTGTTTCCGGCGCTAACGGTGGGTTTCACTGATAACTCTTCTTACGAGCCTACGGAATGGTATTGGGACTTCGGCGACGGAGAAAGCAGCGTGCAGGTAAACCCCGTTCATGAATATGCAGCGATGGGGGAATACTACGTCTGTCTCACCGTATCAAATGAGTACGACAGCGATACCTTCTGCCGGTGGGTGGAAGTGGACTCGGTAACAACGGCCAGTGTGGCAATACTCTATCCGCAGATGGCGGTGCAGGTGTGGCCAAATCCGGCCACTTCGGAGATGCACATCTCCCTGCCCGCCCCGCTCACCGCCCCCGCCGAATGGCGGCTGTACAACACTGTCGGGCAGGAGGTACGCCGCACCGTGATTCCCGCCGGGCAGCGGGAGCAGTCGCTCTCGCTGGCAGGCGTGCCGCCGGGGTTGTACTTTTGGCAGGTGCGGGTGGAGGGAAGGCAGGTGGGG
>SCUG01000266.1 GCA_004297645.1 Saprospiraceae bacterium
ACAATGTCAAGTGTTAGTGTAGTATCTAACCATCGAAATTCATTGCCCTCACTATTTGTACTAAGCCTATTTGGTTCTGGCTGCATCCCGATTACCCGGATGGCTAAAGTTTAATAGTAAATGTCAAATGGACAAAACCTGGCGTTCAAAAGTATAGTAACGTGTTCGAAGTAAGATGTTCTTTTTGAGGCCGCTTCCGGCGGCCTCAAAAAGAACAAGGGTGTGTTTTTTCGGCGGCTGCGCCGCCGAAAAAACACACATCTTATTTTGCGCACGTTACTTAGCAATGGGGGGATGAAAGATTTCGAAGGTTTACGGGGTATGAGGGAGGTGGCAGCCAAACCTCTTATACTTAAATTCACTGTTTCGCCAGCGGCGATAGCCCTTTAAGGCTCGTCTTGCCACGAACGATTTTCAGGGCGATACCTCCGATTTGCCGGTAATATCCGGCCATGTAAACCAGAGCGTTGAGGGGATTAATTCTCAAGATTTTATTTAAGAAAAGCTGCATCACCACAAAACTGATGGCGTAAGCGGCAAGCGTTCCGGCAGCCGCACCGAACACTCCATACCGGCTGATGAAAATCCAGTTGCAAAGCGCATTGAGGCCGAGGCTCATCAGGGTGAAAAAAAAGTTGAAGCGGGGCTTCCCAATGCTGTCCAATACCGTTCCGAATTGCACAGCATAGGGCACAAAAAAGCCAAAAAAAACCGTTATGCGCAGCAGGTTGGCGGCCTCCTCATACCCAGGGCCTGCCACGATGCTGATAATCCTTTCGGCAAAAATGAGGACGGCGGTGATGCAGGGAAACATGAACACCAGAATAGCTCCGACCGCTTTTTCGTACAAATCTTTCACGGCACTTTTTCCCTCTTCCATTCTTTTTGCGCTTTGAGGATAGAGTATGCTCGCCATGCTGGCCGTCGGCACATCCATCAGGTTGGTGATGCGCATGGCTGCGTCGTACAACGCCACGGCTGCGGTGCCACCGGCGGGCAGGCTCCCCAACAGCAACTTGTCCACATTACGAAATAGCTGAGCGCTCAGGTTGGTGCCGAGCACATATTTGCCGAAACGGAACAGCTTTTTTATCCAGCCCCACTCGGCATGCCGGGTATAACGGCTGTAAGGTTTCGCAAAATGCCATGCAATGACAGAGGCCACACCTGCCGAGGCTATCTGGCAAATGGCGAGGCTCGCTAAGGTGATGTGCTCCGATTGCACGAACATGAACAGCACGTATCCGAACATCATCCCGCCGCGGGTGGCGGTGCTCCAAAATATGCCTTTGAAATCGAGGTTGGCTTGCTGGATATAATTGAATTGAAAAAATGGCACCAGCAACGCTGTGGTGATGGTATAAATGTAAAGCAACTGCGCCAGACCTGGGGCCTTCATCAGCATGCTGAGCGGCGCGGCGAGGGCAAACAGCAGAAGCACAATGCACGCCGTCATCAAAATATTCAAGACCAATGAAGCGGTATTTATCTTCCCGGCATCCTCCCCTTCGTGGGTAGCGAGGTATTTAATCAAGGCATTTTGCAACAGCCCAATTCTGCCGACTTCGAGAATCGAAACGATGGTGAGAAATAAAATCCAGGTGCCAAACTCTTCTTTGGTGAGACTGCGAAACAGCAACACTGCACTGCCGAAACCGAACAGCAACGAAGTCCCTTTCTCCGACAAGGTGTAAAACCCGGAACGCAGCCAATAGGAGTTTTTCAATGAGTCAAACGTTTGTAGTTGAAAAAATAAGGGAGGGTCAAATGATTGGAATGGCGAGTGCCGTTGACGCAATTGCTTAGAAAAAGCGTAACGCTATAAATCGCTTTGACCCATTCCCAATTTGCATTACTTGCAACTAATAGACTTGTTGCGACAAGACCTCGGAGAGGTCGAATATTGGTAGTAGAAAACGTCCACAAACCCTTGATTTCGACCTCGGAGAGGTCGTATTTTTGCACCATTGCGACTTCTCCGAGGTCGAATCAGGGTTAGAACTGCTAATTTCTACCAACATTGGACTTCTCCGAAGTCCCGTCGCAACAAGTCTAATGTTTCAAATTCCCACATCGTACACCTTCGAAAGCAGGGACGATAGTGCCATCATAACTTGCTAACCTATAAATTCTTCAAATCGACATTATTCAAGATTCCTCCGAGTACCTTTCCATTCAGGTTCTGGAGGAACTCCAGCGTTTCTCTATCAGCATTGGTAATGGCAGACTTGGAGGAAAATACGGCTATCACTTTATCCACAAACACCATCAACTCACGAGCGTCAGCGAATTTGTTCATAGCTGCAGCTTCCAACAAAATGAAATCGTATTTCGCCGCATACTGTGCCATGACCTTCCTGAAATCCTTTCCGGCCAATACTTCCGATGGGCTTTGGTTGCCGCCTCTATTGCCGATGATGTCTATTTTTTTCAACTGCGGGTCTCCGCCTAAGATGGGCCTCACTGTCCGCTGCTCTCTGGCTGGGACAAGGTTTCGGCTTGGACCAAAGCTGCCGGTGGTGCTGATTTCAATAAAGTCCTTTGTCTTGAAACCCGTCAGGGTGTTGTTCTTAAAATTGGTATCAATGATGAGCACGCGCTTGTTGTTCAGGCTCAGGGCATAGGCCAGCAGCACTATGAGAAATGATTTACCCTCCTGCTCTTTCGGGCTGACAAACAGAAAACTCTTCTTGCCGGAAGCTTCCATCGCCATGCGGAGTTTGCGCAGGTGTTCTTTGAATAATTCCAGGCTACCCTTATCCTGAGATTGAGCGAACAGGGTTTGGAGATTCATACGGCAAACCGTCACGCTGTTGACGTAGCCCAAAAGCGGCAGTTTCGTCGTGTGCTCGAATTGCAGCGGTGACTGGATGCTCCGGTCCATAAAGGCCAAAAAAAACAACAACATGCTGGCGAATGCGCCACCTGCCATTCCGGCGAAAGCCGAAAAAATGGCTCGCTTTGAAGACTCCGGTTCGCTGGGCAATTCCACTGGCTCCACCACCGCAAGCGGATATTCGGTGCCTTCGGCAAAAAGTTTTGCCTCGTCGTAATCCTGGCTGGCAAGCAGGTATTCTTTTTCCAACCGGTCTTTATCGGCCTCCAGACCAGCCAGGTAGTTGTCGTCGAGCAATAGCTTATTGCCATTTTCCCGCTGTTTGACAATTTCAGCGTCATAAGATTTTACGGCAGCTCGCGAGAATTCGAGTTCGAGCTGTTTTTCCACGCTCTCCATAATCCACGACCGCACCTGCTCGCTGAGGTTGTCTTTTGTTTTGGAACTAAGTGGCACCGCCCGGCCGATGTAGTCGGTCTGCTTTTGCCGCAGTTGATTGATTTGGGCTTCAAGGGCAGCATTGTCCGTTTTTCCGGCAGCTTTACGCTCGATGATTTTATCCTGTAAGTCTTTAATATCGGAATCGAGTTTGCTGAAATCCTCGCTCAGAAACAGGTTGGCGGCGTAATCTTCCCCGCTGTATTTGTTGTAAGCCAGAATTTTTTTGTTGAGCAATCCGATTTGGGTTTGCAAAGCGGTGACCTGGTGGTTCTGCTCTTCCCGCGCCACTTCCAGGTCTTTGAGATGGCCAATGACCGATTCCCGCTGCGTCTCCACATCTATCAGTCCATTGGCATTTTTATAGCCGTTGATTTCTTTTATTTTAGCATCGAGGTCCGCCTTTCGCTTGCCCACCTGCGCTTTGTGAAAATCGAGTGTGAGGTTTTCCTGGTGAGAAAGCGCCTCTTGGTGAAAAGCAAAAAACTGCTCAAGAAAAGTCTTGACGACAAAAAAGGAAAGCTCCGGGCTTTCTGATTCAAACTCAACGGAAAGCAAGTCCGACTTTTCAACTCTGTCCACCTTGAGTTTTTTGGTGAACGATTCGTAATCGTACTGAAATACCTCCGCAATCTTCTGTGAGGGTAGCTCATGGCTGCCCAACAGGCTTGCGGAGGAATCGGAAAGGCTGGTCTGTAGCTTTTGGGTATATTCACCGATTTCAGTTTGCAGCGTGGCATACTTGCTGCCCTTCGGAATCCGAAACGGCCTATCGGTGGACAGGTCGTGTGCCAACAGCGCCCCGGTGAGCAGGTTAATGCTCTTGCGGGATTTCATCAACTCTACCAGCCCATTGAAGCTGCTTTCAATTTGAAATTGTTGGATGTAGGGATTGTCCTTTTCAAGGGTGCGGCCCTTGTAATCAATGATGCCGGTGGAAACGACGGATTTGGCTTTGTAAACCGGTGGCAGGCTGCCCACGATGAACCAAGTGGTTGCTGCTGCCAAAAAGATGACACAGAGCAGAAGCCATTTCCTCCTCCATAGTATGTTTAATAAGTACGACAGATCCATAGTGGAACTAAGTTTTCTCAAGTCCTGCCGGGGGGTATAACTGGAATTTTATTGAATGCTTCCGGCCAAAAGTCGGGCCGTAAATTTTTACGTTCTAATTGACCGGAAACCAAATTTGGAATCATCAGCGCTCAAAAAACTATGAGGGGGATGTAAGTTTTTTTAGCTGATGCAGCACAAAGGTAACGAAAAATGCAACGCGGGAAAAGGTTTTTCCTATTTTGGGAACCTGTTTAAAATATGTCAACTTGCTGAAAATCTGACTGTACCAACTCGAGGTACCAGATTCTCTTCATCAAAATATTAACCGAATAACAATGGCCTTCAAATTCAGAATTTGCAGAAACGACACCACCACAATCCTCCGAAAACTTTTCAACGCCACGCCCATGCGAGTGCCCGAAGCCAGCGTGCAACCATTGTTGGTCATTGCCGAAAAGGCCGGCAAAACAGACAAACGGGGAGCTTTGAAACACCTCCTCGCCAATGGCCGCACTTTTAAATTGGCCTGGCAGGACGACCCCGTTTCCGATGTTTCATTGGAGCGCACCCGTTCCATGGATTGGGATTTCGGCCTGAAACTTCTCGACGGCATTTTCAAGGGTTTCAACCTGCCCTCCGCCACCATCGCCACAAAACTGGAGGGTGCCAAAGAAATATCTCTCTCCTTTCACAATGTTCGCCGGCACTGGATTGACAAAAACGACCTCGGCACCGCCCTGCACCACAAAAGGGTGGACTTGACCCACCCCGCCGTTGGCATTTTTACCGGAGAAGATGCCTACAACATGCTGCTCGTTACCGATGTCATCGTCAGCAACGGCTTTTCCATCAACGTCGAAAAATCGAACGACAACAGCTTCGAGGTGGAGGCCCCTGCCTTTCAGGAAATCATAGACGATGCACAGCTTAAAGTGGCGGTCAAAAGTTCCTCCAAAAACTCTATCACTTTCGAAGGAGAAGACTACCTCACATTCGCTTTCAGTTGCGTCAAGCTGGAACTCGACCAGCAAACCGGCGCTCTTGGCGTGGGCCTCACCGTGGTGACTAAAGAAATAGCCACCCCGGAAGGCATGAAAAAAGCAGAGGTGAAAGTAGCGCAGCCCGTCGAGTTGGACGAAGATTTGTTCGAACCGGGGCTTTTGGAATGGGATTGATTGAGGTTTAGAAGGTGGAGGAGGTTTAGTTCAAACCTGCTAAACCTTCTAAACCTCGCCCCCCTATTCCTTCTTTTCAAGCGCCGGCAGCACCTCATCTTCCAATAATTTGTCGATGAAAAGGCGGCTACCTCTCTTGTTAAGATGCTGATAATCGCCAAAGCCTTCCTGGTCAGTCACAGAAGTAGCATAATTGCGCACCGGTATTCCGGTCGCTTTTTCGATGGCGGCTGTGAGGACATCGAGATTTCCAATGGTGGCGGCAAATGGCGGGTAATAGGGATTCACCACCAATTCTACATGCACGCCTTTGGCTTTGGCGTAAGCCACCACGTCAGCAAGTTGCACCAGCATTTCATCGGTATAATCGAAATTAAAAACGGGTTGGTTAGTCACATTGGCTATCATGGTGGGCGAGATGACCCGGTCGAGCAGCCAGTCCTTATCCGGCCTTTTCCAATAATACAGCGCCCGCTGAAAAACCTCGCCATTGTACCGGTAAAGATGACTCACTTCGCCGCCGTAATACACCTTCGGGAATTTTTCTTTCAGCAAGACTGAAAGGCGCTCCGAATATGGTGCGTACAGGTTGAAGTTTGCCGTCAGGTTTTCGTTCATGCGTTTGTCGAGCATCGTCACTTCGATGAGCAGCACTTTGGGTGGAGTGTGCCGGTCGAGGTGGTCTTTGAGCAGGGCGGCGGCCATCTCCAATGGAAGGCCGTTGTAGCTGAGATTGCAGGTGGTCAGGCCGGTCTTTGCCTCAATGTAGGGCTGGTAAAAAATGAGGCCCCTCGAACTGCCGGCAAATAGAATATCGCAGCCAGCCTCCGGCCTGTAAAGCTTCGAATACCGGAATTGCCCATCCCGGATGATGGTGCCCAGCGCCCACCCACCGAGCCGGTCGCCGGCGAAGGTCAGTGCGAGAAAGGCAATTATCCAGGTGGATTTTTTCATCGGTGTAAGGCTGGGTATTTAAAATTGAAAATAAATAAAAGCATTGGAACCAAAGGTGCCGAATATGGCGATGAGCCAAAGCAACACGGCGAATGATGCGACCCTGAATGCAGGCTTTTGCAAGACCAGCCGCCCGTAGCCCCACTTGAAATCAGTGATTTCCACCGCCAGCAACATGCCGGTGAGCAGGAAGCCTTTTAGCACCACGAATTTGTTCATGACATTCACAAAGGCGAACCCTTCCAGACCCGCGATGCCGTTGATGACTTGCATAGCTGTGGCCAAATCGGGGCTACGGAAAAATATCCACGCCACGTTGGTGAAAAAATATACCAGCGCAATGTTGATGGTGCTTTGCAATATTTTTGGAAAACGCAAGGCGCACATCATCACACCGAAGGTGTGGCCCCACAGGCGCTGAACGACGAGGTAAATCCCGTGCAGGAAACCCCAAAAAACGAAGGTCCAGTTGGCACCGTGCCACAGACCGCCAAGCACCATGGTGAGCATCAGGTTTTTGTAAGTATTGGCGGTGCCGTGGCGGTTGCCTCCTAATGGGATGTATAGATAGTCGCGCAGCCAGCTTGATAGCGAGATGTGCCACCGGGTCCAGAATTCGCTGAAACTTCGCGAGAAATAAGGCGTCCGGAAATTGGCCGGAAAATCGAATCCCAATATTCTGGCGAAGCCAATGGCAATGTCGGAATAGCCAGAAAAGTCGCAGTAAATCTGAAAAGAATAGAACACCACGGCGATGATAAGATTGACCGATGCAAATGCCTGCGGCTCAGCAAAACACTGTTCAACAAAGGGGGCAAGGCTGTCGGCAATGGCCACTTTTTTGAAGAAACCCCACAGCACCTGTGCCGTGCCGGACATGGCCCGGTTCCAGTCGAAGTCGTGGTCTTTTCTGAATTGCGGTAAGAAATCACTCGCCCGCACGATAGGCCCGGCCACCAATTGTGGCCAGAAGGCGACGAAGGTGGCAAACTTCAAAACGTCCGGTTCCGGATTCAGCTTCTTCCGGTAAATGTCGATGGTATAGCTCAGCGATTGAAAGGTGTAAAAAGAGATGCCCACGGGCAGGATGATGCCGAGAGTGTGCATGGAGGGACTCAGCCCCAACGACTGCAACATGGTGACTAATGACTCGGTGAAGAAGTCGAAGTATTTGAAAAAACCAAGAAAACCTAAGTTGAGCACCATGCTGACATACAGCAGTTTTTTGCGGCTGGGTGCATCTTTAGCAAGGCTCATTTTTAAGCCGAGCACAAAGTCCACCAAAGTAGAAATGACGATGAGGGAGAGGAAGCGCCAATCCCACCAGCCATAAAATAGATAGCTCCCGCCAAGTGCCAGCAACAGCCTTGCCCGCCCTTTTAGCTTGAAATAAACGGGCAGGAATATGGCCACAAAAATCAAAAATGTGAGGCTATTGAAAATCATACTTGCGAGCGTTTTGCCATTTTCGGGCCAGAGTCGTGCCGTGTTATTCTTCTACGTATTTTTCGATGGCATCCTTCCATTTCAGGTAAGCCTGCCCATTGATGTGGACCCCGTCGAGGGTATAAGTTGCGTCCAAAGCTCCACTTCCATCCAAAAATAAAGGGTATAAATCAATAAAGGTGACGCCCCTGTTGCCGGCGTACTTGCGCAGCCCCTGGTTGACGAAAGTGATATCGCCGTTGTTGGCAGGTGTTGGCGCCACGCTGTTGTTTATGGGTAATATGCTTTGAAGGTAGAGCCTCGCTGAAGGGATGGTTTGCAAAATGGTATCCGCAAGGTGGGTGCATTTTTGCAAAACCACATCCGGCGAATGGAAACACAAATCATTGATGCCCACCATGAGGAAAATCTTGGACGGTTGATGACGGGCGATTTCGTCCAGACGTGCCAGCATGCCTCCGGCGTGGTCGCCGGGGATACCCCGGTTCAGCACATCCGGCCGGTTCAGCATTTCGGACCATTCGTTTTGCGCCGTCAGGCTGTTGCCGAGAAAAACAATGGCTCCTTCTTTTTTTGGTAACATCTCGAAAATATTCACCCGGCCAGCATAAGTGGCCGCCAGACCCCGGTTTTCTATTCTATATTAGGGGTGTTAAGAGAAATAATTTCGACGCTGAAGGACGCTGATTCTTATGATTTTTTATGAAATAAAAAATCAGGAACAGCGTGAAATCATAAAGAACCAGCGTCTTTCAGCGTCAA
>SCUG01000267.1 GCA_004297645.1 Saprospiraceae bacterium
CAATTTTTATTTCAACACAGAGACACGGAGGCACAGAGAACCAAACTCAACACTGTGTTTCTGTGCCTCAGTGTTGAAGAATTTGGTCACAATTTTTTAGCGCTGACTTATGATACAGCCTCATCTTATTTTGCGCACGTTCCTAAACCTACATTAGTAAAAAAATTACGCCTCGTCATCCCACTGCTCCGGCGAACGCCAGAGGCCAGACAGCAGCAGCTTCCGCATAAACAGGAATTCCTTGGGCAGCCCCTTTACCTTGCAAGTCTAACCAGGTAAAATCCAAACAAGCTCTGAGACCCGGCAAATAAAGCAACCCGGTTTTTGGACCATTGAAAAGTCGTTAATTTGCCCTTCTTATTTTAAATTTTATCCCGGTAAAATCTGGCGCCAATACTTGCGTTGGGAATGACCGGAAGGATCACCAATCAAATTGCCAAAGCCATGAGAATCCGTTTTTTTTGCCTGATGCTCGCTGCGCTGTTTTTCAGTTGCAGCGATGTGGAGACCATCGAAAACAAAGACGGCAACGGGGTATTGCTTGAAAAGTACAGCCGCCGTAAAGATACCTTCGCCAAACAGGGCAAGTACCTCGCATTCCATTCCAACGGCCAGATAGCCGAAGAGAGCTGGTACGAAAACGATACCCTCCATGGCGAACGAAAGTTGTTTTATGAAACCGGCAAGTTGGAGTCCATCGAGCACCATAACCACGGCAAATTCGAGGGCACCTATCAGCACTTTTATGAAAACGGCCAACTCTCAAACGAAGGCAAATATGTGAACAACGAGATGACCGGCACCTGGAAACGCTGGTACGACACCGGCGAACTCAGGGAAGAAGTCACCTTTGCCCAAAACAATGAAAATGGGCCTTTCAAACTTTATCGTAAAAACGGTCAGGTTGAATTTGAAGGCAACTACATCAGCGGCGACAATGAACACGGCGAACTCAAAGAATACTCGGAAAACGGCGAGCATATAAAAACCATGTTTTGTCATTATGGCGTTTGTGCTACCACCTGGTCGAAAGACCAAGGAACCATCGAAATAGATTCTGCCCATATCATCGCCCTTGGCGAAATGAATAAATTGAAATTCGGCCTGTAGCCGCGATGACGATTCCTTCTTGTTGAAAAAATTAAACTCGATGAAAAATAACCTTACCAAAGCCCTGCTCTCCATTTTCTTGGTCATCCCCACTTTCAAAATGACGGCACAGGTGGTTGGTGGCAGCACCGTTTACCAATTCGTCAACCTGCCAGCCTCGGCACGCATCACCGCATTAGGCGGGAACCTCATCACGGTGATGGACGACGACATCAACCTCGCCTTCGCCAACCCGTCGCTGCTCAACCCGGCCATGCACCGCCAAATCAGTTTCAATCATACTTTTTTCCCCGCAGGCATCGGCACGGGTTACGTGGCCTACGGCCATTTTCTGGACCGGTGGAAAACAACCATGCACGCCGGGATGGCATACGTCAACTATGGCACCTTCGACCAAACAGACATCACCGGCGAAGTGACCGGGGAATTCAAAGCCTCGGAGTATGCCTTCACATTGGGGGCAGGCAAAGAACTTTACGAACATCTGTCGGTAGGGGCAAACCTGAAAGTGATCACCTCCCAATTCGAGAGTTACCATTCATTTGGGCTGTTGGGCGATGTGGCTGCCATTTTCCACGACACTGCCCATAATTTCAACCTGACTTTGGTCATGAAAAACATAGGCTCGCAGATTTCCACGTACAACGGTACCCACGAGCCGGTGCCCTTTGAAATCCAGGCCGGCCTATCCAAAAGGCTCAAGCATCTGCCGTTCCGCTTCTCCATCATTTACCGCTACCTCGACCGCTGGAACGTTCTTTACGACGACCCCAACAATGAGGAAGACCTCTTCTTTTTCGGTGACACACTCACCGCTACAAAGAGCAACGTGTTGGACAACCTGGCCCGGCATTTCATTTTCAATGGAGAATTTCTCTTTGGAAAAAAGGAAAATTTCCGCCTTCGTGCCGGGTACAACCATTTGCAACACAAAGAAATGGCGCTGCGTAATCTGCGGAGCATGGCAGGTTTCAGCGTAGGCGTTGGCGTGAAAATCAACCGCTTCCGCATAGACTTCGGGCGCTCGCTCGTCCACCTCGGTGCCGGACAGACACACCTGACCATCTCCACCAACATCAGGGAATTTACCCGGCCTATGACCATCGTTGATGAACCTTTAAATTGACGGCGCATGCGCAAGTTTTCCACCGAAGATGTCAAAAACTATTACGACCACACGGAGGTCCACTACCGCCAATTCTGGAAATTAGACGAAAGCATGGGCCTGCATTACGGAGTGTGGGACGGCAGCACCCGCACCCTGGCCAAGGCAATCCGCAACACCAATGCACAGTTGGCAGGCATGGGCGATATTATGCCTTACGACGTGGTGCTTGACGCCGGATGTGGCGTCGGTGGCTCGGCCATTTTCTTAGCTAAAATCATCGGTTGTAAGGTTACCGGCATCACCCTCAGCCAACGGCAAGTGGCCACCGCAAACCGCTACGCAAGGCAGCACGGCGTGCAAGACCTCGTCCATTTTGAAACGATGGATTACACCGCCACCCAATTCCCCGGCCACACCTTCGATGTGGTTTGGGCCATCGAAAGCATGCAAACGGCAACCGACAAAAGCCTGTTTTTCCGCGAGATGCAGCGCATCCTCAAACCCGGCGGACGGCTTCTTATCGCCGATGTGTTCAAAGTGGGCAACTGGCAAATCAGCGAAACCCCCATCATGCAGGACATGCTCCACGGCTGGGCCATGTCCGATATTCTCACCCTCGCCGAACTATGTGTTTTACTGGAAAAGCATAGCTTCGCACTTAAGCAGAACCGCTGCGTCACGGAGGAGATTTCGCCTTCCATCCGCCGCATTCGCTGGGCTGCTCTGGCAGGTATGGTTGGCACCCAATGGTACAACCTTTTTCACCAGGCTACCCATTTTTCAAAGGTGCATTACAAAACGGGGCTGGCGCAATACCGGGCGTGGAAGCAGGGCCTTTGGGCTTATCACCTCCTTGAGATTGAGAATTGACCGCCGCCTAAAATCGTACCTCATACATCATACATCATACATCATACATCAGAACATGGCTTACGAAACTTTACACATTTCCGACGACAACGGCATCCTGCTCGTCACCATCAACCGGCCACAGGCCCTCAACGCTTTGAATGCACAAACCTTTACAGACCTCAAAGCCTTCTTCTCGGAAGATGCACCAAAGCGAAGCAATATCAAGGGCATCATCATCACAGGTGCTGGTGACAAATCCTTCGTCGCAGGGGCCGATATCAAGGAATTCCTTGCACTCAATCCCGAAAGTGCATCCGCCTTGTCAAAACGGGGACAAGATATTTTCTTTCTCATCGAGCGCTTTCCGAAGCCGGTCATTGCAGCAGTAAATGGCTTTGCCCTCGGTGGCGGTTGCGAATTAGCAATGGCTTGCCACCTTCGTATTGCCGGAGCAAATGCGCGATTCGGGCAACCCGAAGTGAGCCTCGGCATCGTACCCGGATATGGCGGCTCGCAGCGCTTAATCCAATACATCGGCAAAACGAAAGCGATGGAATTATTGCTGACCGGCGGCATGATTGGCGCAGACGAAGCCCTCCAGCTTGGGTTGGTGAATTATGTGGTACCTCAAGGCGAGGAGGTTGAAAAGGCAAAAGAGATTCTGGGAAAAACAGCTACCAAAGGCCCCATCGCAATTCAAAAGGTCATTGAACTGGTGAACGCACATTTCCAGGTTGGCCAAGATGGGTTTGAAAGAGAGTACCAAGAGTTTGGAAACTGCGCCGGTACCGCAGATTTTATGGAAGGGGCGGCGGCTTTTATTGAGAAGAGAAAGGCGGAGTTTAAAGGAAAATGACGATTGCCTAATTGCTCGCTACTTGCCGGCCTGGGGAATGCCCTCTGACTTCATCTGATTTTGCTGGCGGGACGGTCTTTTCTTTTCGTTTTTTACCACTAAGAACACTTTTTTACCACTAAGAACACTAAGGCCACTGAGCTAAGTATTTGATTCATAATTCTAAGTGGCCTTAGTGTTCTTAGTGGTAAATAAAGTGTTCTTAGTGGTAAAAAACAATCGGCGGCTTGCGTTGCTATCGTGGTGAAAAATTATCTGAAATTAAGGCTATCTCCTCAACTCGACTTTAGCCAAAACGCACAATCTCTTTGCCAGTAGATTTAAAGGTTGTCATTTGGCGGGTTTAAGATTTTTGGGGACCAACCAATAAAGTGTGGTTGATGTCAAGCTCCCCCCCCCGCCCCCCCCTCTGAGAGGGGGGGAGCTAAAGTCTGCTAAGTTGTTACATTATAGCTTTCGCTAAAAAAGTAAGCAGTATTTGGCTCCCCCCT
>SCUG01000026.1 GCA_004297645.1 Saprospiraceae bacterium
GCGGGGGGGGAGCTTGACATCAACCACACTTTATTGGTTGGTCCCCAAAAATCTTAAACCCGCCAAATGACAACCTTTAAATCTACTGACAAAGAGATTGTGCGTTTTGGCTAAAGTCGAACTTAGGAACGTGCGCAAAATAAGTTGTGTGTTTTTTCGGCGGCGAAGCCGCCGAAAAAACACACCCTTGTTCTTTTTGAGGCCGCCTCCGGCGGCCTCAAAAAGAACATCTTATTTCGAACACGTTACTTAGTGAGTAGATATCAAACAGCCTCTTACAAAAACGCCATGGTGAAGGCAAAGGCGAGGCCCGTGCATATCATGCCTATCATAAAGATGTTGTAAGTGATGCGAAGGCGGCGGTATTTATTGCCGAGGGTGCGCCCCAGGAAGTAGAGGTCGTTAACGATGGTGTTGTCGAGTATTTCGGCATTTCGCACTACTTCTTTCAGGCCTTGGCGGTAGTCTTCCTGGTTCATCTTGAAAAAGTTGCCGAAGAAAAAGAGATTTGTCTTTCCCTTTGAAATACTGCCCAAGTCGGTGTAACCTTCCATTTTTACGGGGCGTGTAGCCATAGTGGCATTGACGATAGAAAGCACGCAGGTAACTAAAAGCACTGCCGTTGGCAATGCCAGCCGGGGGTCTTCCACTACCCGTGGCAATAGCATGGGAATGCCGAAGGTGATGAGCAGCGAATTGATGGACAACATGATGTTCGCCTTGTTGTCGGCGATGTTGGTGAGGTTTATCTGATTGCGCAGGGTGGTTCGGAACATCATCTGGGCACTCTTGCTGTTGCTGAGGGCAAACCGGAGTTCATTTTGCTCGTTATTGGAGCCAAGCGTGGTTGTGAAATTCTCCTCCCGTTCTCTCTTAAGTTTTTTCAGGGTTTTTCTCTTTTCTTGCCCGAACATGGCCAAGCCTTCTCCGGTGTAAAACCGGTGGCTCTCCCAAAATCGAATGTTGTTTTCCAGCCACTCGGCATCGGTCATTTTGGATTGGCAAAATACCTCCCATTCGTGGCGCAGCGCTTTGGCTTTTTCCTGATAGTCTCCGGTCAGCGTGTTGAAGTCGGCGTCTTTGAGGATTTTCTGGAGGAGGGTTTGCGGCTCCACGCCGAGCCTCGTTACGTCAATCATCTCTTTCACGGCTTCAATCTTGTCTTTTCCGGCACCCTCCTTTTCCAAAAACTCTACGGCGATTTCTTTGCTGAAATCCTCATGGTTGTCGTACTGCCGGGTGAACCCGGTGTCGTGAAACAGCGCCGCCAACTCCAAAATCTCCAGCTCTTCCGGGCTTACCCGGTACCGGCGGCCAATTTCCACGCTGGCCTCCCGAACCGAAAGGGTGTGCGGCAAGCTGTGGTAGTGGTGGTCTGTGGAAAGCCCCTGTAGCAAAAGCTTGGTAACGTATATGCCGGCGTTATTGACGAGATAGTTTTTCATGAATAATCCCTGTGAAATGTGCCGCTAAAAATAGGAGATTTCTTATGGATGGCCAAAGGAAGACCATCAGGGTGCCACATTTAAAACTGATGGCCGCACCTTGCCGCTTAGAAGTTGAAGGCATAAATTTTAAGGGAGTTACTTTTAATGAAAACCGGCAGCCCCGAATCGGGCC
>SCUG01000268.1 GCA_004297645.1 Saprospiraceae bacterium
TGGTACGGACGGCTTTTTTTGAACATCTGCGACTGATTTTGTTTGGTCCGCGGAAGTTACGATACTTTATTCGGTTATTTCAATGAACTTTTCGGATGCTGACTTTTCGGAGGGGACTCACCTTTAGGATGTTCAAGCCCGACCCGGAAAAACAGAAATTCAAATTGGAGGTAAAAAAAGACCCGGGAAGTCAGAAGGTATTTGATTTGATTAAAACCGTGGGCAGAAAGTGGGAACTCCCAGAGCCACTGAAATTTTATGGCTTCCCCGACCAGGTCAAGGCTTATTATACAAATGCAGGGTTTCTGTCCGATTTGCAGCTTCAGGTGGAGGAGTTGTTTTCCAGGGTTTACTACCTGGGGCCATTGAGGGAATACCCACACCGGCAATACTTATGGGCTGGAGCGCAGCCTGCGGGTGTGGGTGCACGCGGTGCTCAAGTGGTGGAAGCTTTACTGGCTTCCCGAACGAAGAACATCCTGATTTCAAGAGGAAGGGGAAGAGGCAAAAAGCAATTAGTGGAAGAGTTAGTAGCTCACTGGCTAAAGGAGTTGAAGCTCATCCACGATTTCAGGGTGGAGCGCTTGGTAGCAGACAGTAATTATTATCAGGTCAAAGTTCAGAAGACACCAGAAAGTGCCGAGGTCTTACTAACTGATGTCGGCTTTGGTGTTTCCCAGATATTGCCCGTCATTACCCTTTGTTATTACGTGCCGGAAGGTTCGGTCTTAATCATTGAACAACCCGAAATCCACCTTCATCCGACTGTGCAGGCTGGGCTTGCCGATGTTTTTATTGATGCCATCCAAACCAGGAAGATCCAAATCATCCTTGAGAGCCACAGTGAGCATCTGTTGAGACGGTTACAGAGAAGGATAGCTGAGGAGGAATTTGACAAAGACCAAGCTGCTCTCTATTTCTGCCAAACAACAGGAGGTAAGTCCGAATTGGTGCCACTCCAACTTGACCTGTTTGGAAATATCCAAAACTGGCCCGAAGGTTTTTTTGGCGACGAAATGGGTGAATTGGTTGCCACGTCAAAAGCCGTTCACAACCGCGTGACCAATGGGCAGTAACATCATTGACACCAATGTCCTGGCAGTTGCTAACGGAAGGTTCGATGGTATCTCCCCGGATTGCCTTCGTAGCTGCCAACAATTTCTTGGCACCGCTCATCATCAGCGTATTTCTTTGGATGATAAAATCCTCATTTTTAAAGAGTATTTCAGATATGCAAGCCCTCGCGGCCAGCCTGGGATTGGAGATGCTTTTTTGAAATGGCTTTGGACTAATCATGCAAATCCTGAGTTGTGTGAATTGGTCTCCATTACCCCCACCGGCGATGACCGAAGGTTATTCGAAGAAATTCCCGGCCAGGAAGATTTGAAAGGATTCGACCCATCTGACCAGAAATTCCTCGCTGTGGCGTTGGGCAGCCGATTCACCGCCACCATCAACAATGCAACAGATTCCGATTGGGAAGATTTTTCTGAAGCTATCGAAAAATTGGGCATCGTTGTTCACCAGCTATGCCCAGGTTTTAAAGGAACCAAAACTGAAGTTTAGCCATGAGTACAAATGAGTTTCACTCCGCCATCCTCTTGGGCATCCCCGGCCACGAAGTCCGGGTTGGGAATATTGGTAGCCGCAGATGCCCATGCCGGAGGGTGGGGCTGGCGGGGTAAGTGCGCCACTATGTGGTGAGTGGTGAAAAGGCGTTTGGCAGTCCCGGCCGGGCTACCCCCTGCTAAAAAACGCTGGTATTTCGAGCGGCAGGGTTTTGAACCCTGCGTTTCAGGTACGAAAACGCAGGGTTCAAAACGCTGCCACTCGAAAAGGCTGCGTAATTTTGGAAAACTCCCATTAATGAGGGGATACTTTTCTTCTGTAAAAATCATGTAAGTTTGTCTAAAATACCTCGTTATGGTTGCATCAGAAGCATTTAATGAAATCGTGGAGTTGATTGCATCTTCCAATCCTCATCACATAGTCCGTTACAAACCAAGTTCAAAAACGCTCCAACGTGTGCAAGCTTTGGTGCTGAAGAAAAATGAAGGCATCCTGGCGCCTGATGAGGAAACAGAGCTTCAATATTTCCTCTACCTCGAAAACATGATTGGGCTTGCTAAAGCCCGGGCCTATCAACTTCTCCAAGCTGCCGCATGAGCCGTTCCATTCCTGACAAGCTGCGTTTGCTCGTGGCGGAGAGGGCAGCATTCTCTTGTGAATATTGCCATGTCCATCAGGACGACCTGATTTTCAGTTGTCAGGTTGACCATATCATCAGCCTTAAACATGGCGGGCAGACCCGTGAAGATAACCTTGCCCACAGTTGCCTGACCTGCAACGTCAATAAGGGCAGCGACATTGGCACCGTCCTTTCTTCGGGGGGCAGGCTCACTCGTTTTTTTAATCCCCGCAAGGACAAGTGGGCGACCCATTTTACCATTTCATCGGGCGTCATTATGCCTAAGACCCGAATAGGGGAAGCCACCGCCCGCATTTTCCAATTCAATGCTCCCGAAAGGGTGCTTCGTCGTCAATTACTAATGGCGGCTGGCAGATATCCCGGCAGATAGCAGTTGCTGGTTGACTGATTTTTCTTTGTCCTTCCCCTTCCCCTGAAAATATTTCTTCATCAGCGCCTGCCACATCCTTGTCAGCGAGGTCCATGTTGGAATACTGGTAGCCGGAGATGCCGATGCCGGAGGGCGGGGCTGACGGGGTAAGTGCGGCACTGTGTGGTGAGTGGTGAAAAGGCGTATCTTTGAGAAAAATTTGACGATGCAAACCATCGAATGGTTTGCATTGAGAACGGGCTGTTGCTCAAAATTTAATAGCATGGACAAAGTCATCATCACAATGACCAAACAACTGGACGGTATCAACTTCGGGTTGTCACCGCTGGATTTAAAAAAGCTAAAAGAAGAGTTCCCGGACTCCACTCCCACAAGAAAAGTGTTCGTGTCTTTTGATTACAATGAAACTGATTTTCAGCCATTGTTTGAGAAGGTAAAAAAATATTTCCTGCCTGTATTGACGGGTATCGAAGACCCGAAGGAGTTGAAGAAAATCAGGCAAGTCCATTTCTTCGACCCATCCAAAAGAATCCCCGACGCCACCATAGACCTGAATTAAATGTCCAAGCTGAATAACCTTTACGTTGGAAAGGCAGGCCAAGCCTTCGCAATGTCTGAATTTCTTATCAGGGGTTGGAATGTAGCCATTCCGGAAGTGGATATCGGCGACGATATTTTTGTGGTGAAAGATAAATACGGCGAGTTCTCAAGGGTGCACGTAAAAACTGCGAATGGCGTTTCCAGGTCAACCGGAATCAGTGCCCAATTCAACCTTCCTTACTTGCAATTACAAGAAGCCCAAACCCCGGAATTGACCTACTTTTTCCTCGTTAGGTTTCAAAATAAGTGGCAACCCCCATTGCTTATCAATCGAATGCAGCTATTGGAAGAATTCTTTGAAAACCGGATCGGGTCACTTTCCAAAGACAAGCTCATCCTGTATTTTTCTTTTCAAAGTGATATGGCTTTTTGTTCAAAAACTGATTTATCAGCTTACCTCGATAACTTCAAAGATTACCCGGTCATAAATCACTGACACATGAGTTCTACCGTAGTAAATACACCCTTCCAGCAACAAATCCTCCAGGGCATCCCCGGCCACCTCCCCGCTCCCAAACCCTGCGACCCCGCCATCTCCCACGCCCCCAAACGCAACATTGACGGCGTGCTGTCGGAGGAAGAGAAAAAGCTCGCCGTGAAAAACGCCCTGCGCTACTTCCCCGCAAAACACCACGCCGTGCTGGCGCGGGAGTTTTACGAAGAATTAGAAACCTACGGCCGCATCTACATGCACCGCTTCCGCCCGGATTACCCGATGCACGCCCGGCCCATCGGCGAATACCCCCACCGCTGCAAACAGGCGGCGGCCATCATGCTGATGATTCAAAACAACCTCGACCCCACCGTGGCGAAGCACCCCCACGAACTCATCACCTACGGCGGCAACGGCGCCGTTTTCCAAAACTGGGCGCAGTACCTGCTCACCATGAAGTATCTCGCCGAAATGACGGACGAGCAGACGCTGGCGATGTATTCCGGCCACCCACTTGGCCTGTTCCCCTCGCACAAAGAGGCCCCGCGGGTGGTCGTCACCAACGGCATGATGGTGCCCAATTACTCCAAAAAAGAAGACTGGAACAAATACAACGCACTCGGCGTCACGCAGTACGGGCAGATGACGGCCGGCTCGTTCATGTACATCGGGCCGCAGGGCATCGTGCATGGCACGACCATCACGCTGCTCAACGCCGGGCGAATGCACAAGCTCGGGCAAGACAATTTGCGGGGTAAAATTTTCGTGACCTCCGGCCTCGGCGGCATGTCCGGCGCACAGTCGAAGGCGGCGGTCATCACCGGCGCCATCGGCGTGCTGGCAGAGGTGGACGAAAAGGCCATCCAGCAGCGCATCGCCGACGGCTACGTGCAGCGGGAAAACGTGTTCTACAGCCTCGACGGCCTCATCGTCCGGCTGGAGGAATGCCGGAAAAACAAAACGCCCATCGCCCTCATCTACGCCGGCAACATCGTTGACCTTTGGGAAAAATTTGCGGAGCAAAACATCCGCGTCGAACTCGGCAGCGACCAGACCAGCCTCCACAACATTGACGACCTCGGCTATTGCCCCGTAGGCTATACTTTCGAGGAGGCCAAAACGCTGCTGGCAAAAGACAAACCCGCTTTCATGGAAGCCGTGCGTGCCTCGCTCCGGCGCCACGTGAAAGCCATAAACACGATGACTGCCCGCGGCATGTACTTCTGGGACTACGGCAACGCCTTCCTCCTCGAAGCCGGCAACGCCGGGGCCGATATTTGGAAAAACGAGGAAGGCGGCATTTACAAATACCCATCTTACGTCCAGGACATTATGGGGCCGATGTGTTTTGACTACGGTTTTGGGCCGTTCCGCTGGGTGTGCACCTCCGGTGAAAAAGAAGATTTGGATAAAACCGACGCCATCGCCGCCCGTGTGCTGGAAGAAATCTACGCCACCGCCCCCGCCGAAATCCGAAGCCAGCTCAAAGACAATATTCTTTGGATAAAAAACGCCAGCCGCAACCTCCCCATCGTCGGCTCTAAATCCCGCATCCTCTACGCCGACGCCGAGGGGCGCATCCAAATCGCCACCGCTTTCAACGACGCCATCGCCCGCAGCGAACTGTCCGGGCCGGTGGTGCTCGGCCGCGACCACCACGACGTGAGCGGCACCGACTCGCCCTACCGGGAAACCTCCAACATCTACGACGGCTCGAAATTCACCGCCGACATGGCCGTGCAAAACGTCATCGGCGACAGCTTCCGCGGCGCCACCTGGGTCAGCCTCCACAACGGCGGCGGGGTAGGGTGGGGCGAAGTTATCAACGGCGGCTTCGGTATGTTGCTCGACGGCACACCGGAGGCAGAGCGCCGCCTGAAATCCATGCTCTTCTGGGACGTGAACAACGGCATCGCCCGCCGCTCCTGGGCGCGCAACGAAGAAGCGATGTTTGCCATCAAACGGGAAATGGAACGCACACCGGGGTTGGTGGTGACGCTGCCGAATCTGGTGGAGGAGGGGGTGTTGAGAGCTGGAAAGATTTGACAACTTTCTAAAAACTGTCAAATCTACCCGATGAGCCGGTGGCGGGGTAAGCAGGCCGGCATCGGTGAAGGTGAGGGTCGTTGGCGGTTCGTTTTCTCAATGACAAGGTGAAGGTAAAAATTCATAGTATCCCCTCAAAAAATGCTGGTATTTCGAGCGGCAAGGTTCAAAACCCTGCCGCTCGAAAAGACTGGGTAATTTTGAAAAACTCCCATTAATTTATGAGGGGATACTTTTGTAAAATCTTAGAAAAAAGAAGTTGTCGTTGGGTGGGCTTTGGGTCTGAGGAACAGAAAATGACAAAGCCCCCGGCATCGAAAATATGCCGGGGGCTTTGTCAAGGTAACTTTAGCTCGACTTTAGCCAAAACGCACAATCTCTTTGTCAGTAGATTTAAAGGTTGTCATTTGGCGGGTTTAAGATTTTTGGGGACCAACCAATAAAGTGTGGTTGAT
>SCUG01000775.1 GCA_004297645.1 Saprospiraceae bacterium
CGCACCGATTTCGACAACCAGGTGGTCGTCGGCTCGATCGCCGGCGGCAGCACGCCGCTGGCACAGGGCGAGACCGACTATCGCGGCTTCGAATTCGCGATCGGCGTGAACCGCGATGCGCTGCAGACGCGCGATGGCGATGTGTACGCCAACCTCGCCGTCACCTGGCTGGCCGACGCCGAACAATCGACCGTGTTGCGTCGCGTGGACACCGGCGCCGCCGCCAACGGCAGCGTGGCCGGCAACCGCCTGCCCTACGCGCCCGACCTGGCCTCGACCTTCCGCATCGGTTACGTGCAGGGCGCGTGGGACGGCTCGGTGGAAGTGCAGTACGTGGGCCGCCAGTACGCCGACTTCGCCAACAATCGCCACCCGACCGACGGCAGCGGCCAGTTCGGCGAAATCGACGGCTACGCCGTGTGGAGCGCCACCCTCAACTGGGAGCCGGAGATCACCGGCTGGAGCGCCTACGTCACGGTGAAGAACATCAGCGACCGCGCGTACATCGTCGACCGCACGCGCGGCATCCTGCTCGGCAATCCACGCCAGGTGGTGATCGGCGCGCGCTACGCCTGGTAAGGACGGATCGGGAACAGCCCGCTTTCCTGCCCACTCGCTCCGAACGGTGCCCTGAACGGGTGCCGTTCGCGTTCGCGCAGCCTGCGCGGCGTATGCTGTCGCGCACAGCCACCGGGAGCCGCGCCATGCGTCGCCATCTCTGCCTCCTCACCATCGCAGCCGCGCTCGGCCTCGCCACCGGCGCACACGCGCAATCGCTCGAAGACCAGCTCAAGGAACGCCTGCTCGGCAGCCGCAACGGCGATGCCGCGCTCAGCGAACGCGACGCCGCTGGTGGCATCAAGGAAGCGCTGGCACAGGGCGTCGATCGCGCGGTGCGACAGTTGGGCACGCCGGATGGCTTCTTCCGCGACCAAGCGGTGAAGATCCTGGTCCCCGGCAAGATGCGCAAGGCAGCCGACACGCTGCGCAAGGTCGGCGCCGGCAAGCATGTCGACGCCTTCGAG
>SCUG01000269.1 GCA_004297645.1 Saprospiraceae bacterium
GGGTTTGGGGGCGAAGCCCCCAATATCCCCTCCCCCCGGCGCCGCCGGAGGCGGCGCCGGGGCACACAATGTCAAGTGTTAGTGTAGTATCTAACCATCGAAATTCATTGACCTCACTATTTGTACTAAGCCTATTTGGTTCTGGCTGCATCCCGATTACCCGGGTGGCTAAAGTTTAATAGCAAATGTCAAATGGACAAAACCTGGCGTTCAAAAGTATAAAAGTCTCCCTTGCCAAACGGCCTGCTTTTTTTTTGTTGTAAAAATCGAAGATTTCCAAGATAGAGCGTAGGGGTACAAAATTTTTTAATTGAAACGTTTCTTTTGAAAAATCCCGATTTTCCACTTTATTGCGGCGATTAGAGGCAGGCCCCTCGTGGAAGCAGATTGAAAATAGCCACGGTTAAGTGCTCAGGGGGCTTCCCTCACATTTTATCACCAGATTAAGCCATATTGATGGAAAGAGTTGCCATAAAAGTCGAATACCTGCTACGAGCTTCACCTGCCATACTTTACCAATTTTTCACCAACCCGTCCGCCATCGTCCGCTGGTTTTGCGATAGCGTGGACGTGTCGGGCAACGACCTCTATACTTTCGAATGGAATGGCTACCATGAACCTGCCAGGCTGACGGAGGACATCGAGGAAGAGTTAGTACACTTCGAATGGCTCGATGACGACCGGGAAGACGAATACCTTGAATTCAGGCTGGGTTTGTCTCCGGTCACTGGCGAGACCATCCTCGAAATCACTGACTTTTGCGATGAAGATGAAGTGGAACAGCAAAAACAGTTGTGGGAAACGCAGATTCAGCAGTTGAAAAAAGAAACCGGCAGCGGTGGCTGACCCACCCCGTAAGCCGCCTTCACGCTAAGGGACGCCTTTTCACACCCGAAGGAGCGTCCTTTTTTTTTCTCCCAATATCCGCCCGGTATGAAGCTGATTTTTGGACTCGAACTCGACGACCTACACCTCCCAGGTTTTTCTGCGGCAGAGGGTGGCGTACATTATTGCGGGCACAAAGGATTGCTGCATTTGCTCGAAACTCACCTCGGCCTTAGCGGCCACCCGGATGACATCGAGTACCTGCGCATCGAGCAATACCGCCAGGCCCTCCAGTGCCACCTGAAAAATTACCCCGGCGCTTTTTTTCAAAAATCATTCGAAGCCGACCAGTTCGCCACCGCCACTGAGCTGCTCGGCCGCCGCGATGAACTGCTGCTGGCCGGTTGGGACTTTACATCGCAGGCAGACACGCCACCACGGCTTCGCACAATTGCCGGCATCGAAACCCTTTTTCAGCCTGCTGGTGATGCGCCAGCACCACTGACACTCTCACCCGGCTTTGCCAGCCGGTTTTGCGAAGTATTAGATGCGCTCGACCACCGCCGCCACCCCTTCCTCGAAATTTGGCTCAACGAGCCTCTCGAATTGTTGCCTGGCCATTTCCAGCGATTGTTTCGCAAAATGGCGGCCACGGCCGCAAGACCCACCCTCCGCCAACTGCCGTTTACTGAAGCCCTGCCCGCCGCGGCCAGCGGCTCTGACTTGAGCGCCTGCCAGCACCGGCTCGTTGCCAGTCCGGCCATGCCAAAGGCTACGCTCAACAGGGATGGCTCACTGCTGCTGTTGCGTGCAAAGCGGGCCGCAGATGCCGCGGCTTTCGCCGCGAAACTTTTCAGGTTAAATCCCGGACTCAGACCCGCCTGCCTCATCCCCGAAAAAAACAGAACACTCGAAGTGGCCCTCATTCACGAGGGGTTGCCCAGCCCCGGCATACAGTCGGCATCGTTGGCGAGGCCAACGCTTCAAATCCTGAAACTCGTACCCGCTTTTCTTTGGGAGCCTATTGACCCCTTCAAAATCCTGGAATTCGTATCCCTTTCCATAAAACCTCTTGAAGACGGGTTGGCCACAGCCATCGCCCATCAGGTGGCGCAGGCTCCAGGCCTGAAAGGGGAAGGCTGGTACGGCACCATTGCCCGCTATTGGGAAGAGTTGGAAAACAGGGCTGCTACCGATCCGGCCATCAAGGTGGCGGAGGTGAAAAAGCAATACAGCTTCTGGTTCGAGCGCATACGATACCCAATGGAACGCACCGCTCCAAAACGCGACGTGTTGGCCATTTTCGACTACCTGCGCACCTGGGCGTTGAAGGCCTTCAATGACCGCGGTGGCCGCAACCATTCGCTCATCGTACTCAGCGAGCAGTCTAAACGCATCGTGGAGTTGCTCCAGGCCCTGCCGGAAACAGAACTCACCTACCTCGAACTGGAGCGCATCGTGCGCACGATATATGAACCGGCCCCGGTGATTTTTCAGGAAAAAGAGGCTGGCCATTTGCCTTTCGTCACGCACCCCAGTGCCTTCACAGGCACCTCAGATACCGTGCTTTGGTGGAATTTTATTCAAAACGAAACGCTGCATTTTTTCGCAAAATGGTACAGGCGAGAGTTTCAGTATTTGATGGAGAAAGGGCTGGACATTGACACACCGGCATTTGAAAATGCACGGCTATTGTGGCAACGCAACCGGCCGGTATTCGCCGCCCGGCAGCGCCTGATACTCGTGCTGCCTGAAACCGTCAATGGCGAAGACGCCCTGCCCCACCCTTTGTTGGGCGATATGGAGGCGGCCTTCGGAAGCTTAGAAAGCATCACCTTCAATATAGACACCTATGCCGGACAAGAGTGGCTGGCCCGCCACTTCCAACTACCGGCAAGAGTACCTGTGGAAAGCAGGCAATTGGGCGCGCCCAAGCCTTTCCTCCACATCAGAAATCTCGGCACACCTGATGGCGGCCATGAAACGCTGACCAGCCTCGAAGCCCTGTTTTATTACCCCTACCAATGGGTATTCAGGCATAAGATAAAACTGAAAAAGTCGTCCATCCTGAGTGTGGTAAAAGACAACACCCTAAAGGGAAACCTCGCCCACCGTGTTTTTGAAAAACTCATGAAGGAGGACATTTATCACCTGAACAGAGCTATGCTGGAAAAGTGGATAGACACCGAAACCAGGAAGTTGCTCTCCAATGAAGGGGCTGTGTTGCTCATGTACGGACGAGAACCAGAGCGCGTCGCTTTTGTCAACAAGTTGAAGTTCGCCGCATGGAGCCTCATCTCACACATCCGCGACAATGGCTGGCAGGTGAAACAAACGGAGATGGACTTACAAGGCCACTTCCCTTTCGCCGGCGAAAATACCGAAGTGCGGGGCATCGCCGACCTGGTGTTGGAAAGGCGAGAAGAGCTGGCCGTGATAGACCTGAAATGGCGGGGCGCTACCTACCGCTCGTCCATCATTCGCAACGAGGAAGACTTGCAATTGGTGCTCTATGCCCGGCTTCTCAGCCCAAGTGGAAGCTGGCCGCACACCGCCTATTTTATCATAGAAAATGGAAAGCTCGTGGCTCGCAACAACTTAGCCTTCAGGGGCGCTACACCCATCGCTCCCGGCGATGACTCAGCCGCCACCAATGAGCGCATACTCGCTCGTATGGAGGCCACCTGGCACTGGCGCATGGCACAACTCGCCGAAGGGAAAATCGAAATCCGCTGCCGCCAAACCATCTCCGATATTGAAGATGCCTACGCCAGCCAAGGGAAGGGAGCATTGATGCTGGAAATTCTGGAAATGAAAGGCGAAGATGCCCGCTTCGACGATTACCGCACGCTCATCAACCTATTGGATTAGCAAAACGGCACGTCATTTCTCAAATTTGGTCAGCTCCGAGTAACCTTCGAGTTTCCCTTTCGAGTCGTAGTTCTCCGAGCGCACCACGCCCACGCCTTTGGCGTACCACACCGCGCTTTTGAATTTCCTTTTGATAAGCATTTTCATCTCCGATTCCTGGCTCATCTTGATGCAATCGAAACTGCCGGCAGGGGTAGTAATGGTCTCCTCAGCTTCTACAG
>SCUG01000270.1 GCA_004297645.1 Saprospiraceae bacterium
GTTTTCGGGTTTTGAAAAACTGTCGCTACATTGCGCAGTAAAGTTATTTTAGATAAAACTATCGAACATGAAAAAACCCTACTTTATCCTGCTGGCTCTGTTTTTTACCTTGCACCTCGGCGCTCAGGAAATCTGGATCGAGGCAGCGCTGAAAGGCGGCGATGGCCTGTCTTTTCTCGTCAATAAAAACATCATCAACGATAATAGTTACGGCTATAAAATGACTAACAGCTACGGCCTCGGTGCCAAGGTGGCGGTCAATTTCGGGCCGTGGCACGGTGTGTCGTTGGAGGCGATGTACAACAACTTAGGGCAGGATTTCGACTACCACCTCACCGGCACCACCGGTACCCTCCGAAACAGCATTTCCTGGAAAAGCATTGACACGTACCTGCTGTACCGCTACATCCGCAACCGGATTTATCTCGAAACCGGGCCGGTGTACAGTGCGGTGCAGTCGCTGAGCCAAAACGACAATGGCGTGGAGCTGTCAACGCCAGGAGATTTTTATGAAAAAAGCTATCTGGGCGGGGTGTTCGGCTTTGGGGGATACATCGCCGCAACAGGCACATTTTCCGTGGGCCTCGGCGTGCGGCTGCAATACGGCTTCGCTGATTTCGTGAACGATGCCGGCCAAAAAGCGGGGTATCCCAACCCCATCCGGCAAAGCATTTACGACAGCCCGGCTGCCACCCATCCCGCTTTCGCTCAATTTATGGTGGAGTTCAACTTCGGCCTGGGGCGTTTTGCCCGTACATCCTGCGGCGAGCGGATGCATTTTATCGGCAACAAAAGGCGCAGGTAAAGCGGGTCATTTTTCGATACTGCAATATCATTACGCGCAGTGCTTGAAGGCCATGCACCTCCCCTTGGCCGGGTTCCAATATTTTCGCACCGGGGCCGGTGCGGCGGTTTAATGTATCATTATTGCCACGGGTAAAGCCATAACAACCGTTTGATTTCATGTTTTTCGACTTGCCCCCTTCTGTCATTCTTCAATGTAGCGACATCCTCGATGCCGGGATACTCACCGCGCAGCTCACCAGCGGTGGCGACATCAACCAAGCCTGTCTATTGGAGACCACCCGCGGGAAGTTTTTTCTAAAAATGAATACCGGCACAGCAGCGGGGCGCATGTTTGCCACCGAGGCAAAAGGGTTGCAATTGCTGGCAAAAAGCGGCGCACTAAGAGTGCCCGAAGTCATCGGCCTGGGCCAAAACGCAGGGCATGCCTTCCTCCTGCTCGAATACCTTGAGCCGGGGTACCGCCCCCCGGGGTTTTGGGAGGAATTCGGGGCCGCTCTCGCCGCATTGCACCGGTCGTCCGCCCCCCGGTTCGGGCTGGACCAGGACAACTTCATCGGCTCTTTGCCCCAATCGAACGCCCGCCACGACAACTGGCCCTCCTTTTTTACAAGTGAACGCTTGCAACCCCAGGTGGTACTCGCCCTGCACGGACAACAACTGATCACCGCCGATGCACAGAATTTTGAGCGCCTGTATAAAAAGCTGCCTGAAATCTGTCCGGAGGAGCCACCGGCTCTCATTCACGGCGACCTATGGAGCGGCAATTTCATGTGCGACACCCATGGGAACCCCGTTTTGTTTGACCCCGCCGTCAGCTACTCCCACCGCGAAATGGACCTCGCCATGTCCCGCTTGTTCGGCGGCTTCGACCGCCAGTTCTACCGGAGCTACGAGGAGGCCTGGCCCTTGGCTCCCGGCTTCGGGCAGCGGCTGCCGGTTTATCAGCTCTATTATCTGCTGGTTCATGTCAACCTCTTTGGCGGCAGCTATGCTGGGTCTGTGCGCAGCATTTTGCAGCAATTCGTTTGACACGGTGTGCTGTTTTTAAAACTATCCGGTTAAATTTGTGCCTCAAACCAGAAACCCTCCCGGCCTCATAGTTCAAGGGATAGAATAGAGGTTTCCTAAACCTTAGATCCAGGTTCGAGTCCTGGTGGGGCTACCATCTCCTCCCCGCTCCTGCACCTTGCAGGGGCTTTTATTTTGCCGCTGGCAAAATATTCCCAATGCCATTCCTTTCCCCGCTTTTTTTTTTGGAAAAAAGCAGTGGCATTAACGCCACATCGTATCCGGTGCATGGAGGGAATCTCTACCAATTGCACCTCAACTAAAAACTGACGGGTCTGGCCAAATAAACCTTGCGTTTAAGAATCCTTACCTCATGCTGGAATTCACGATGATGGGGGTACTCATCATGGCGGTAGCCATCAACAAGCCCTAACGGACGGGCATGTTCCTGGCGCAGCCCCCGCCAACCTAATGACTTCTGTCACCTAACCGGACAATATTGTCCGGTTAGCACTATCTTTGTTTTCTTAAATAATGAATCATGTTTTCAAAAGCCTGTGAATACGGCATAAAGGCCATGATTTTTATCGCACACGAAGATGCCGCAGGGCGGCGTGTAAGTCTGAAGGAGATAGCGGGGAGCATCAATTCCCCTGAAGCCTTCACCGCCAAGATATTGCAGCAATTGCGCAAAGCTGCCTTGCTGAATTCGGTGAAAGGAACCTCTGGCGGATTTGAGCTTAAAAAAGGCGGGAGCGACATCCGGCTCGCCAACATCGTCACCGCCATTGATGGCCCAAAAGTAATCACCGGCTGCGGGCTGGGGCTGGAGACTTGCTCGGATGATGCGCCCTGCCCCATTCACCACAAATTCAAACACATCAGGGACGGGCTGCAAGACATGCTCGAATCCTCCTCGCTGCGGGATTTGTCTGACGGGGTGGATATTGGCCGGACGTTTTTGAAAAGATAAACCACAATAGGCAGGGTGCATTCACGTAGCCGGACGGGTTGGCCCCCAGGCCAAATCCTCCGTTGCGGGGCGCTGCCGTCAATTTTAATAAACTCATCATCATGGAAACTTTATCGGATAAAACTGTGGGCAGCTTGGTAGCCCGGAACTACAAAACCTCCGCCGTATTTGCAAAGCACGGCATTGACTTTTGCTGTGGCGGCGGCCGTTCCTTAGCCGATGCCTGTGCAAAGAAAAACCTTGACCTCGAACAGGTGGAAGGTGAACTGGCTGTTGCCTTGGAGCAAAAACAGGAGGGCGGAGCGGATTACAACACCTGGCCCCTGGACCTGCTGGCCGGCTACATCGTGAAAACCCACCACCGCTACGTGGCAGAGAAAATCCCGATGCTCAGGACGTGGCTCGACAAGCTTTGCAAGGTGCACGGCGAGCGGCACCCGGAGCTGTTCCAAATCCACGAATTGTTCTTCAATTCGGCGGACGAACTCGAAGGCCACATGCAAAAAGAGGAACTCGTGTTGTTCCCCGTCATCCGTCAAATGGCGCAGGCCAGGCAGGAAGGTAAACCTACGGAACGGCCGCATTTCGGCACGGTGCAAAACCCCATCGCCATGATGGAGCACGAGCACGACCTCGTCGGAAACTGGTTCAAGGAAATCGCCCGCCTCTCCGGAAATTACGCGCCTCCGGCAGATGGATGCACGACTTACCGGGTGGGCTTTGCCACGCTGAAAGAATTTGAGGAGGATTTGCACAAACACATCCACCTCGAAAACAACATCCTCTTTCCCCGTGCTATCGCCCTCGAAAAAGAATTGCTATGAGCAACAAACCTTTGAAACGCCATCCAGGCCTCATGGAGTTGAGCCGTGACCACCATCACGGCCTGCTCCTGTGTTGGAAAATCGAGGAGGGGCTAAAACGCGGGACGGAGCCGCAACTCATCAAGCGATACGTGGACTTTTTCTTCGAAAAGCACCTGGAGCCGCACTTCCGGGAGGAGGAGGAATTCGCTTTCCCGTTGCTGGCGCCGGAGCACCCGCTGATTGAAAAAGCGCTGGTGCAACACGAAGCCCTCCGCCAGCTTTTTCATAAAAACACGGAACTTGCCGCCACACTCAGCGCCATCGCCGGGGCTTTGGACGCACACATCCGCTTCGAAGAGCGGGAACTGTTTGAGGAGATTCAGCGCAACGCCTCAGAGGAGCAACTGCTGGCGCTGACTTCTCAACTCAAACCCTTGGAGGAAAAAGAGGACCCTGAAAAATGGGCAGATGTGTTTTGGGTGGCGAAGCCCTGACTACGTAGAAACGGGTGGCACAACAACCTGACAAAGGCATCAACTCACCTTCAACTGGTGGATTTCCTGCAATGGCAGTACTGTAACCTGCTCCGACAGTGGATACGATTTATCACCGGGGTAAATGACCCAAAGGTGGTCAAGCGATAAGTCGGACAAGGCCTGGTGCATGGATTTGGTTAGTTTTGGCGCATCCATATACTTGAATTCGGCGCCCAATTTTTTCCCTTGATATTGCCAGTACAAGTCCAATTCAACGCCGGAATGGGAGGCGTAATAGAACACTTCGTTGTCCTTTTTGGAAAGGAAAGACACCAGTATTTCCAAAGCAAACCCTTCCCACGAAGCGCCGGCTTTCGGGTTTGTTCGCAATTCGTTCATGGAATGGATGGACTGGAGTGCATGAAAAATGCCGGAATCCCGGAGGTAAATTTTCGGGCTTTTTACTAAGCGCTTACCGAGGTTGGCATGCCACGGCATGAGTTGCCGTACCATAAAAGTGTCTTCCAGAATTGAAAGGTAGTTTTTTACCGTCTTGTCGCTAATGCCGAATGAGCGGCCCAATTCGCTGTAATTCAGTGTCTGCCCGTGAAAATGGCTGAGCATCAACCAAAACCTGTACATCACGGAAGAAGGGATGCTGCTACCCAGCGCGGCCAGGTCTTTTTCCAAAAAGGTGGAGATGAAATTGATTCGCCATAGCATGCTTTGCTCGTCGTTTTGTGCTAAGTAAGCACGGGGGAACCCACCTCTGAGCCAAAGGTTATACATGTTTTGCTGCCCGGTCTCCATGAGATTGAAACCGGTGAGGTAATGGTAGCCTATGCGCCCGGCGAGCGACTCCCCGCTTTGTTGTTTTAAATTGGAGGAAGCGCTGCCCATAACCAAATAACGCTGACGGGGGAGGGTGTCCACGAGATGACGCAACAGCGGGAACAACCCGGGCTTTCGCTGTACTTCATCTATCACTATCAGCCCTTCCAGTTTTTCTAAGGCGAGTTGGGGGTTTTCCAAGACCTCCATATCTCTTGGGTTTTCGAGGTCGAAAACGTGGTCGGGTTCAAAAAATTTCGACAGGGTTGTTTTGCCAACCTGGCGCGGGCCGAGTATCGCTGTCACAGGGAAAACGTTCATCAAGGCTTTTATCTCCTCTAAAGCTTTCTTACGCTCAATGATATTGGGTGGCGTCATGCAATTTTTCAGTAAAAATACCAAACATCATTGAAAGCTCGGATTCCCACTCCGAATTTTCAAGGATGTTCGTTTTATGAACGAAAATAATAAGCCTCGTTGCTCAACTTGCCATGCAGCCAACGCTACCCCTACGTGGTATTTTCAACCTCATGTCAAGCCGCAGACGAAAACTTTCGGCGGCAGTGACTTAAGTCCCCACTCCACCATAACTGTTTATCCTAACTTGCGGCTTTTATAAAAAAACTGTAAATCATGCGCATCATTACCTTTCTTTTCACCACTCTTTTCTTTTCCCTGCAAGCCCAATCCCAAACGGACGATGTCATCTGCAAAGACCTCGACTTCCTCGTGGCGAAGGAGCAGCAGGCACAACAGGGCCTCGTCAACTTCCGCTCTAACCCGCTGACCGATGGCTACGACCTCAAATACCACCGCCTGGAATGGCAGGTGGACCCCACACAGAACTACATCAAGGGCAGCATCACAAGCTACTTCGAGCCAACAGTGGCAGGTTTTCAGCAGTTGAATTTCGACCTGAATGCCACCTTGAATGTCAACGACGTGCTCTATCACGGCAACCCGGTTTCTTTCATTCTCATGGGCAATGACATGCTGCAAATCAACCTCCCCGGCGTCATCCCGGCGGGGCAGTTGGACAGCCTCACCGTGGCTTACGAGGGAGTGCCCGACTCTGGCGGGTTCGGCTCTTTCGAGCAAACTACCCACAACGGCGACCCCATCATCTGGACCCTCTCGGAGCCTTACGGCGCCAAAGACTGGTGGCCCTGCAAACAGGATTTGAACGACAAGATTGACTCCATAGACGTCTTCGTCACCACGCCACAGGCCTACCGCGTTGGCTCCAACGGCGTGCTCGTGAGCGAGACCCAAAGCGGCACCGATAAGGTGTACCACTGGAAACACCGGCACCCGATTCCGGCCTACCTCATCGCCATCGCCGTCACCAATTATTCCGTCTATTCCGACTATGTGCCGGTGCCCGGCGGCGACCCCATCGAGGTGCTGAATTACGTCTTCCCGGAGAACTTAGCCAACGCCCAAAGTTCTACGCCGAACCTCATCCCTATCATGCAATTCTACAACGACAAGTTCGGCCTGTACCCCTTTGCCGATGAAAAATACGGCCATGCGCAGTTTGGCTGGGGCGGTGGCATGGAACACCAAACGATGACCTTTTTGGTGGGCTTCGGTACCAGCCTCATGGCCCACGAACTCGCCCACCAGTGGTTTGGCGACAAGGTGACCTGCGGCAGTTGGGAAGACATCTGGCTCAACGAGGGTTTCGCTACCTACCTCGACGGACTGACCAACGAATTCCTCGGCTCGCCCGAAGCCTGGTACAACTGGAAAGCCGGCCGCATCAGCAGCATCACCAGCCAACCCGGCGGCTCCGTTTGGGTGGACGACACCACCAGCGTGAACCGGATTTTCAATTCCAGGCTGAGCTACTCCAAAGGCGCCATGCTGCTGAATATGCTGCGCTGGACCGTCGGTGACGACAACTTCTTCCAGGCTCTTAACAACTATGAGGATGCCGCCGGTATCGCCTACGGCTACGCCAAAACCGCCAACCTCCAGTTTTATTTCGAAAGCCTGAGCGGCATTGACCTCACCAGCTTTTTCAACGACTGGTTTTACGGGCAGGGATACCCCAGCTACCAAATTTCGGCGGTAGCCGATGGTTATGATTTGGCCCTCAGCGTGGGGCAAACGACCTCCCACCCGTCGGTTGATTTCTTCGAAATGCCCATCCCCGTGAAAGTGAGCGGCGAAGGGCAGGACACCATCCTCCGGCTCGACCACACTTTTTCCGGGCAAACTTTCATGGTGACGTTGCCCTTCAAAGCCTCCGCCGTGGAATTCGACCCGGACTTATGGCTGATTTCAAAAGACAACACCGTTGATTTCACCCTCACTGGCACTGCCGAAGCGGGGCAGGTTGCGGTGGATGTTTATCCAAACCCGGCTAATGAGGTGGTGCATATTGCGGCGCCCATGCCCGTGAAACGCATGGAAATCCGCAACTCGGCTGGTACGGCCGTGAAGACCCTGCTCCCCGTCAGCAGCAGCTTCGAGGCAAATGTGCAGGACCTGCCTGGCGGCGCCTATCTGGTGGTTTGCTATTTTGAAAATGGCATGCAGGGGGTGAAATTGCTGGGGAAATTGTGAGGCTGTGAATGGCGCCGGAGATGGAAGCTGTTGATACGCGAAATTCGATTTGGTGTCAAAAATTCCGGCACGAAGTCCGGCTTTGTGTGTGGGCGGTGACAGGTATGCGGCAATAGTTTGCTGAAATGCAGGCCAGGTAAAGTCAGGCAAACAACGCTTCGGCAGGAATTTGAAAATCCGGCAAGGCAGGCGCCCCGCTGCATACTGTCTTTCCCCGGCAAATGGTCACATCGTCGGGCGAGGTGAATACGTCCACTTTTTTGGAGGTGGGGAAAATGTGCCACACGACCTGTACACCGGCACGAAAGTATTCTTCTAATTTTTCGTTGATTTTATCGGCGTTGTCGGTCGGGGAGATGATTTCTGCCAGCCAAGGGGCAACCTGGTTTTCGCCTTTTTTCATCAGGCGCACCTGCTCTCCCGTGTAAATGGCAAGGTCAGGGCGGCGAAAATGGGAAGGGGAGGTGTCCATGTCGGTTTCTGTGGTAAATAAACCGCCTCCCTTAAAAGTTTGTGTATTGATAAAATGGCGGAAGAAGACTGCCTGAAGGATTGCTTGTTGTTGGTTCATTGCTTTTGTTTTTTCAACGACGCCGTTGTTCCATTCATATTTGTAGCCGTCTTCCTTATCTGAATAATCACGGAGAAACTGTTCTTTCGAAATGCGGCGGGGCTGGCGGCGGGGGGCTTTCGGCTTAGGTTCGGTTTGTGAAATTGTCGTGGGCATTTTTTCTGATTTTTTACAAAAATAGGTAAATCGCCTGAAGTCAGACAAACAACGCTTCGGCAGGAATTTAAAAATCCGGCAAGGCAGGCGCCCCGCTGCATACTGTCTTTCCCCGGCAAATGGTCACATCGTCGGGCGAGGTGAATACGTCCACTTTTTTGGAGGTGGGG
>SCUG01000271.1 GCA_004297645.1 Saprospiraceae bacterium
TTTGGTTCTGGCTGCATCCCGGTTACCCGGATGGCTAAAGTTTAATAGCAAATGTCAAATGGACAAAACCTGGCGTTCAAAAGTATAAACACACCTTTGCGTTTTTGCGCCCAATCACTTTCTGCGCCTTCGAGTTTATTTATTTATTACGTCGCGTTTTTCTTAAGTAGTCCGGCTGAAGATGTACCGGCGACCCCAGTCGCCGAACCGCTTCAGCGACTAAAGTCGCCGGTACAAATGCGCTCCGAAAAAGTGTCGAATAAATCACCCTGACTACTTAGTGACTTTTGATAAAGTCTCTGCATGCCGCAACTCGTCAGAATTCGATTGGCTGACTACTAAGTTTCATAATGCTCATAATTTCCCCCACTACAAAACACCATGTCAGGATTCTCGTTAAATGGTAACTTCGCGCCCTGTTTTCGCCTGCAACAGGAAATATTGCTTGAAATGGGCGGGCAGGCATAGTTCATCCCAACAACATCAGTAAACCCAGACGCGTGATTAATAAAAATTTTCTCCCTTTTGTTCTGCTCCTTTTTTCTCTGAATATCTCTGCACAGGAAGGCTTCGAGGCTGGCGGCTGGCTGGGTATCTCGCATTATTTCGGCGACCTGAACACCAACTTGCGGCTCGACCATCCCGGCCTGGCCGGGGGGCTTGGCGTGCGGTACAATTTCAACACAAGAGTGTGCACAAAACTGCACGTGAACACTGGCACCGTGCAGGCTTACGACAGCGACTCACCCAATATTTACGAGCGTGCCCGCAACCTGCACTTTAAGTCGAAAGTGGCCGATATTGCCCTGCAAATGGAGTTCAATTTCCTCGAATACATTCATGGCAGCAAAGACAACGGTTGGACGCCCTACCTGTTTTTGGGGCTGGGCGTTTCGTATTTCAACCCACAGGCTAAATTAGATGGACAGTGGTATGATTTGCGCCCCCTGGGCACCGAAGGGCAGTTTAAAGGGGAGGAATACTATACCGTGGCCGGTGGCTGGGTGTATGGCGCTGGCCTGAAAATAGACCTAAGCTACGAATGGAGTCTCAACATTGACCTGAGCGGCCGCCGCTTATTCACTGACTACCTCGACGATGTGAGCACGGTGTACCCTGATGTGAACGATGTGCAAGACCTTCGTGGCGACCTCGCCACTCGTTTTGTGGACCGCTCTTCGGAACTCTACGCCCAAGACCCCGGCTTTTTTACCCGCAACAACATCGAGCACCCCATCGGCCAGCCGGGCCGTCAGCGCGGCAATTCCCGTCTTAACGATACCTACGTCTATTTTGGGGTTGGCATCTATTACTACTTTGGAAATCTTAAATGCCCGTATGACAAGTAGGCGGAGAATTGAGAATTTAAAAAAGTAGTTGACGAAGATGGAGTTTATGGCAACTCACCAAATCAACTTTACTCAACGCCAACCTATTGGCGCGAAGTAAAAATTTGGGCATGAAAAAGTATAGGTTCACACTCACTCAAAGTGCCGGAAGAAGGCGAAAGCTAATGCAGTAATTTGCGGAAGAAGCCCGGAGGGGCAGGCACTTAAGAAACTTCCTTTCCTCCTTTTAAATAATCCTGATATTCTTTCAGTTTTTCCCATTCGCCTTTAAGGGCGAGCTTGGCTTGATCTGTCCAGGTGGCGGGGTCGTGGATGCGATAGGCGTCGCCCGCCTCTTCGAGTATTTTTTTGAGCGCTTCCTGTTTGGCCCGGGCTAGATCTTCCCAGGTAGAGATACCGGCCTTTTTCAGGAGCTTTTCAATTTTGGGGCCGATGCCTTCCACGATTTTCAAATCCTGCGGATTGTTCGGAAAAATGGCGGCCTTGCCGAGGGCCTCCGGCTGGGTGGACTTTATTTCCATGAGGCGGGAAGCCTGGCCCACCCAGTCGTCGCGCTTTATTCGTCCGGGGAAGAATGCGATGGCCACCGTGACGTTGTCAATCAACTCACTGTCGAAGCGGCTGATTTGTTCGTAAGTGTAGATGCCGAGGCTGTTGAGCTTCTTTTCCACAAAAGAACCGATGCCGCGGATGAGTGTCAGGTCGTCTTTAGCGTCAGCTTTAGCAGCCGGGATTTTCGGGCCTATGGCGCTCATCACGGCCTTTTGAGCTGCTACGCTATCGGCCGGAGCGAAGTCAACACCGTCTTGGGTGCCGGGAGCTGCAATTGCTTCTTTTTTCGGGCTGGTCACTTCGCTGCCTGATGCTGGCTTTTGGGTGCGCAGCGCGATATTTTCCGCCAGGAGTTGGCTTATTTTCTCTTCGAGGGAATTGAGACGGGTGAGGGTGTTATCGTACGACGTTTTCATCTTAGCAAACTGACTTTGTGTGGCGGATGGCTGTCCGCTGCCGCCATGTTCCTCTTGCGATAGCCGGGCCTTTAAACCGAGTATTTGGTCGTTCAGGGCTTCGATGGTGGCTGCGTATGAGCGGGCATTGGAATTGGCCTGGGCCACGGCGTCCCTGGCGTCGTTGAGGCCTGCCTGCCATGTTGCTTTTTCCTCTTCTATAAGCCGAATGTGTGCGGACAATTCTTCGATTTGGCGATGGGCTTTCACTAAGTCAGCATCTCTGAGGTCGAGTTGCTCGCTCAAGGCGGTATGCTCGCTCTGTGCGGTATCGTAGCTGGCTTTCCACTTATTCGCTTCCCGGCGGGAGCGGGCTGCGCGGCCACCCCATAGCACCCATGCTGTGATGAATCCGATGAGAAAAGCTACCAAAACGGACAACAAAAATGCGATGCTGTCTTCCTGCGTCAATGCTGCAAATAGGTTTTCCATTGTTAGTTAATGATGAATGATGGTAACTGTTCAGGAGGTTTAGAAAGTTTAGGGGGTATGGTCGCAAACGCCTCAGATGTTCGGCGTCATTCGCCCATTTTTCGCCACGAAACTTCCAAGACTTCTTAAATAGTTACTGTTCAATTTTAAAATTTACGCGCCGGTTTTTCTGGCGGCCGCCGGGGTTGTCGGTGCCGTCTGGGTTCGAGTTAGGAGCCACGGGTTGCGCTTCGCCTTTGGAAGCTACGCTGATGGTGGAAGTGACGCCCAGTGTTTTGAAATATTTGGCGGCCTCGTTGGCCCGGCGCAGGCCGAGGTCGTAATTGTAAGCTTCGGAGCCTATGCTGTCGGTGTGGCCGGTGATGAGCAATTTCTGTTCGGGGTGTTGGTTGAGGTAAATTTTTACCGAATCGGCATAAGCCTGGCATTGCTCACCGGGGTTGAAGCCGGCCTTGTTGTATTCGAAATTGGCGTCGGAAAAGGTATTGTCGGCAAAGCTGTACTGCAATTTTTCGTAACCATCCGGTATTTCAGTTTCCGGGGTGTAAATAGCAAAGGACAGTGGGGCATCAAGACCCTTCCCCTCCGCCAGTTCGTAGTCGATGGTGATGCGCTTTTCATCCACTCCCAGCTTTTCAAGCTCTCGCTCTATAGCAGCAGCACGGGCGATGCCGAGGTTTTCGAAGATACCGGTTTTGGCCTTTTGTTCACGTTGGAGGTAGCATCCAGTGAGGGTGATGTTTTTCATGCGATTTTTCTGGAGATACTCCGCCGTTTTTTGCAAAAACTCTTGGTTGTCCGGCGAGATACGCAGCTTGAATGACTGGTCAGAAAAGCTGAATTCTTCGTAGCCCTTCAACACCATTTTTTCGCCATCTTTCAGTGACAACGTCAACGGCCGGGCAGCGGTCGTTGGTTCATCACCGCAGTGGTGGCGCACCTGGCACACGAAATACCAGCGGGAGAAAATGGCAAAAACGAGAAAGGCTGCGAATCCAAATAGAAATACCCGCATAGCTGTTTGTGTTAAAAAAGAGATTGAAAAAGGACGGCAGACGCCGGGCAATGTTAAAGTGCTTTATTGTAAAACGTCTGCCGTCAAAAGTATTGAATTCAGATGATTAGGCCAAATGCACCGCAGACTGTTTGGTTCGGTATTTTATGCCACGCCATAAAGCGAAGTGAGTGAGGGCAGGCGTTGAAGTCCCAAACTGTTGCCACTACCTGTATCTATTTTTGGTACCGCATTCTCTTCCCGGGGCTTCGCCCGTAAATAACAGAGGAAAACTTTAGAAAAAATCCCGAATCTAAAATCTCAAATCCAAAATTACCCCTACCTTTGCTGGCCTTTTAAAAAAGTTCTTTAAAATGGAAGTTTTAGACCACTTTACAATCCCGGTAGAGGGATTGAGCAACGGTCTGCATGAATTCAAATTTAGCATCGGGAATGATTTCTTTCAATGCTTTGAAGAATCACCCATAGCGCATGGCCAACTTGAGGTATATCTCCAGTTCGGCAAAGAGCACAGCATGTACGAGCTGACCTTTGAAATCAAAGGGACCATCGTGACCACCTGTGACCGCTGCCTCGAAGAGTTCAATTTCCCCATCGAAACCCACCAGTATCTGTTGGTGAAATTCGATGAGGAAGAATGGGAAGATGCCGATGTGGTGTACATTGCCCCCGGCACCCCGC
>SCUG01000272.1 GCA_004297645.1 Saprospiraceae bacterium
GGACAGCGTCCAGCCGCCGACGGAAATGAGCACCTTCACCCCATTCTCATGGGCCTTGCCAACTAAGGAGGTCTCGGGCAGGTGCCATTGCGGAGTGCCCAAGCCATTCCATTTGGGGTAGGCCGGTGGGGCATCCGCTTTTATTTCACCGAGCAAAAGCGTTTTATCGGCCACGGGGTCGAACGTGGTGATGCTGCCGTCGTCGAGGGGCTGGAAAAAGGCGTAGTTGATGGCCGTGTATTTCGTGTAGTCTATGGTCGCCGGATTGACGAGGAAGCCGCGATGGTGCCACTTCCAGCTCGGAAAATAGGCGAAGACCTCGCGGCAGGGTTGCGCCATGGAGAACAGCGGGAATAAGGATGGTATTATGATTAAAAATCGAAAGCCCATTTTTACACAAATATTTGCAAGACACTGCTTCGTTCTGGTCGTTTAGCCAAGCCTGCGGCGCAGGACTCTTTTAGATCATTGTTCGTAACTATTGTTCATTGTTCATTGAACTCACAGCCACTTAATCGTCAGGCTCATCAGCTTTTCTTTCCACGCAACATAGGGAGGCCTTAGCAAATCTAATGCCCCGGGGAAATTCTGGCGGTACACAGCCCGGGCATGGGAGAAATCCTGAAACCCAAACCAGCCGTGCGACATGCCTGTGCCGCTATTGTTGATGCCGCCGAAGGGCAGGTCGTGGTTGTAAAAGTGCATGGTGGCGTTGTTGATGGTGGTGCCGCCGGCGCGGGTGTCGCGGAGTATGCGGTGGATGTTTTTCCTGTTTTTGCTAAAAATATTCATCGTTAGTGGGCGCTCCCCGGCGTTGATGATGCCGATGGCTTCCTGCAAATTTTTGTACGAGCGCACCGGCAGCAGGGGCCCGAAAATTTCTTCGTGCATGATTTGGGCTTCATCTGGCACATTGGTAAGCAGGGTAGGGGCGATGTACTTCTCCGCGTCGCTGCATTGGCCACCGGCCACCACCTTCGCACCGGCTGCCACAGCATTTGCGAGGTAGCTTTTTACTCTTTCGTAATGGTGCGCAGACACTAAGCGCGGGTACGATGGCGAGGCATCGGGCTGGCGTCCATAGAATTTCCGAATGCAATGTTGAAGCTCGCCGAGCAGCTCTTCTTTTTTGCTTTCATGCACGAGCAGGTAGTCGCAGGTGGTGCAGATTTGGCCGCAGTTGACCCATTTAGCATGCGCTATGCGGGCGGCTGCGCTGCGGATGTCAGCGGTCTCATCAATGATGGACGGCGACTTGCCGCCCAATTCCAGCGTGACGGAGGCAAGGTGTTCAGCGCCCGCCTTCATCACCAATTTCCCGATGGCAGGAGCGCCGGTAAAAAAGATGTGATGAAAGGGAAGTTTCAGCAGGGTCTGCGACTCCTCCACGGCGCCTTCCACCACCGCCACTTCGTTTTCTTCGAAAAGGCCGGCCACTATTTTTTTTAGCAAAGCGGAAGAATGCGGCGTGTGTTCGGAGGGCTTCAGGATGGCGCAATCCCCCGCTGCTATGGCCGCCACCAATGGCACGAATGTGAGGTTGAACGGAAAATTCCAGGGCGAGATAATCAGGCACACTCCTTTCGGCTGGTACTGAATCCAGGAGGTGGAACCCGTGAATGCCAGCGGCGTGGGCACCCGCTGCGGCTTCATCCAGCGCCGCAGATTGGAGCGGGTGTGCTTGATGGCGCTGGTGGTGGGGTACACCTCTACGGCATCCACCTCAAGGGGCGGTTTTTTAAAATCGGCGTACATCGCCGCTTTTATCTGCGGGCGATACCGCAGGGTGGCTTCGAGCAGGCGGTTCAGTTTTTTGATGCGCTCCCCCGCTGTTGAGCGGGCGACATTGAACTGGTTCTCCTGTTGGAGCTGAAAAATGCGTTCGATTTCAGTGGTGCGGGTTTTAATCTCTTGTAAAGTTGGAGGCATGAGTTGTGAGTTTTTCGCACTTTGAACTAACGGTTGTGGCTTGGTGGCAAAGTGCTTCATCGCACCGGTGCCACAGCGTACCCCTCTTTGCGAAGCAAAGCTACCACCCCGGTTTTGCCGCCGAGATGGCCGGCGCCTACGGCGAAAAAAGTGGGGCGTTCTGCCATCATTTCCCCCATCACCGGTATCCAGTTTTTATTTCGTTGCACCAGCAACAGGTCTTCGTACTCGCCGATGCCGTCGTCTTGGCCCATCATGGTGGTCATGCCTGCAATATCCTGCTTTTTGTACAATTCCACCATTTTGGCAAATTCCTCTTCGCCTGCATTGGCGGACTTTATGCTCTCCACGAGCATATTGGCCTGCGCCTGATAGGGGATGCTGTCGAACATGCTCATCTGGTATTGGGCCGTTTCCAAGCCTCCGATTTCTTTGTTTTGCTCCTGGGCAATTTTCATAATTTCCATTTCGTACGACACCATTTCGCCCGAAGACATCGCCTGCGGCGACATATCCATGCCAGTGAAAACAGTGAGAAACATGGGTTTCATGCGTTCCAGAAACATGAGTGGCAGGCCCATTTTATCGAAATGAGTTTTCACGATTTTGTAATCCTCCTCGCTCAGCAAATCGTGCAGGGTTTGGCCGCCGTCCATCATGGCATCCATGAGCAGCGACAACTGTGTCGCGATGTTGTTCATATCCTCCATGTCTATTTCAAAGGTGACCTGCCCGGCCCGGTCAATGAAGGCACGGGTGCTGTCTGTGAGGAAAAAATCGTCTTTGGCAATCATGTGGATGGTGCCGTAGAGGTACGACGGTGCGGCCAGCCCGTTGCCACTGATGCGCCACAGCAGGGAGTTTTCGGCAACCGCCGGGGCAGCATTTCCGGTGGCTTGCTGTGCCTCCGTCTGCGAAAATACCGGGGCAGCGATGACGAGGAGCAACAGGAGCGATGTGACAAAATTTTTCATTGCAGGGATTTTTATGGCCGTCTTTTTTTGCGCCGCAGGCGCAATATGAAAGCAGTAAAATTAGAAGGGTGCGGGCGATTCGCCCACACCCTGTCTAAATGTTATGATTTTAAAAACAGATTAGTCTCTTCCCGAAATCATGGACAGCAGGCGCAAGATTTCCACGTACAGCCACACCAAAGTAATCAGCAATCCCATCGCCGAAAACCATTCCATGTAGGCGGGTGCGCCGTATTGTGCGCCTTTTTCAAAATTGTCGAAATCAAGGAGCAAATTGAGGGAAGCGATGCCGATGATGACTAAGCTGATGCCGATGCCCATCATGCCGCCTTCGTGCAAGTACGGCACGTTCATGCCGAAAAAGCCGAGCACCATGTTCAGCACGTACACCAGTAAAATAGCACCCGTGGCCATCATTACCCCCGTGCGGAATTTACCGGTTACTTGAATGACGCCGGTTTTGTAGATGAACAACATCATGAACAGTAACCCAAAAGTCAGGGTGACGGCGTGGAAAATAATTCCCCCGCCAAAAGCGCTGGCGTAAATGGCGGTGATGGCGCCTACAAAAAGACCCTCCAGTGCTGCATAAACGGGCGATAGCGTCGGAGAAAGATGCGGTTTGAAAGCCGCAATAAGTACCACTATCAGTCCGCCAATGGCACCTCCCCACATGAAAACGGGGTGGGGATTGGAGTAACTGACAAAGGTGGTTATC
>SCUG01000273.1 GCA_004297645.1 Saprospiraceae bacterium
TCGACAACCGGAATACGTACATTTCACGGCCTGCCATTGGCATCGGAATGCGGCTGTATAGCCTGATGGTTGACTATGCTTATACCGACCTTGGCGATTCTCAAAACCGCTATTCGCATGTGATTTCCCTGTTGCTCGATTTGAAGCCGAAGAAAGAAAATCATTGACCAAGGCCCATGATTTTTTTAAAAAAATCCCGGCTTGGCAATTCTGACAATCAGCGATTTATCCCAGCCTGAAACCATCAAGCCAGACCAGGAAAAAAAACATGCTTTTATCTTTCCTGAAATTGCACTAAATTGCACCTGCCATCTTCGATTGAGAAGGTGCGTGAAAGAAAATACCGCACGAGTACCTTACATGTTTTGACTCAACACTACGCACATTAGGGTTTGATTTGGAGTGCGAATAGGGCGGGCCCCAGCCGTTGACTTGTCCGGATTCTTCCCGTAACTTTTTAAGCTACGGCTGGAACAGGGGATTACCGAAATCATTCCAACTACCTTAACCATGATTTCAGGGGTCTTAAACGCCTCACGTACTTGTGCGGTTTTTCTTTTTCATCCTTTCGCCCTCGCCTTTCCCTGCGCCAAAATTTCTCTCCGTCTGAATTCTCCAAGTTTTCGTGGAAAAGAGCTATCCATGTCACTTGAAATGGCTAATTTTCACGGCATTTCAGATTAGCATTTTTCACAAAAAAATATCAACATGGAAGTTGCAGTTCTTATCCCCGTATTCATTGGTATGTTTTTGCTGTTTACCGGTCTGTTTACCGTGCGGCAGCAAACTGTTTACCTCGTGCAAAGATTGGGTAAATACCACAGCGCCCGGCACGCCGGTTTGCATTTCAAGATTCCTATTGTGGACCAAATCGCCGGGAAGATTAGCCTTAAAATCCAGCAATTGGATGTACACGTAGAGACGAAAACCAAAGACGATGTTTTCGTCAGCATGAATGTTTCGGTACAATACAAGATCCTCCCCGACGCCATTTACGACGCATTTTACAAATTGCAGAATCCCACCGAGCAAATCACTGCCTATGTTTTTGATACCGTGCGGGCGGAGGTGCCTAAGATGAAACTCGACGATGTTTTTGAAAGAAAGGATGACATTGCCTTAGCCATACTTCGGGAATTGGCGCAAGCCATGAACGATTACGGCTACGGCATCGTGAAGGCCCTCGTTACCGACATTGACCCAGCGCTGGAAGTAAAACAAGCGATGAATTACATCAATGCCGCCGAGCGGAAAAAAACTGCTGCCGAGTACGAAGGCGAAGCCGAAAAAATTCGCATCGTCGCCAAAGCCCGGGCCGAGGCTGAGAGCAAGCGCCTGCAAGGCCAGGGTATTGCCGACCAACGCCGGGAAATTGCAAAGGGATTGGAAGACAGTGTGCGGCTGCTCGACGCCGTAGGCATTAACTCGCAAGAGGCCTCTGCACTCATCATCGTTACGCAACACTACGACACACTTCACTCACTCGGCGAAAACTCGAATGGCACTTTGATTCTGCTTCCCAACACCCCGACTGCGGGGTCTGATATGCTGTCTCAGATGGTTGCTTCATTTGCGGCGAGCAAGCAGTTAGGAGAAACTAAGAAATTGAAGGCCAAAGTCAACGGCAAAAAAGAAACCACCGTTAATTGACCCTGGATATTGCCATGAACTAAGCCCGGTGAATGTTTCACCGGGCTTTTTTATGTGTGGGCATTGGCTCTAAGCGCGTTATTCCCCAACAATTGCAAACCGTCCTGTCCGGAATCATTCCTACTTTTGGCCCTCAAAATTGAACCTCGGAAAACGCTACTCTCGAAACTAAAAGCCGGCAAAATATGAAAAAACACTTCACCTTCCTGCTCTTGTTCTTCTCGACTTCAGCCATCTTCAGCCAGCCCACCAACGACGACTGCTCCGGCTTGATTGACCTCGGCGAGGCACCCATCTGCCCTGTAGTGGGTATATTCACCAATGTGGATGCTTCTGAATCCGTCGTATTCAGCGACCCCGGACTCAACATACCCGCTTGCTTTGAAGGTGGTGTGGTGGACCGGGACGTGTGGTTTTCTTTTACAGTGCCCAATGATGGCTCCGTCGTGGATTTCACCGTGATGGTGACGGGTGTGAACGGGCCGAATGGAGCCATTATGCAGCCGCAGGTAGCCATTTACCGCGGCGACTGTTTGCTCGATGAATTGCAGGAACTGGATTGTGCTGCCGCCCTGCCAGGAGACTCGCAGGTAGATATTGACCTCCTTGGTCTGACACCGGGGCTGTCCTATTTTTTGAGAATAGCCGACTGGACGGCTTCGGCCACCCCCAATTGGGGCGATTTTGAGCTTTGCATAAAAGAATACGATCCCGTTTTCAACATGGGCGAAGCGCCCTCCACCGCAGTCTGCGCCGGCACGCTCTTCGATTCGGGTGGCCCGGCCGGGGACTATGGCAGCAATGAAAATCTCACGTTCACCATTTGCCCACAGGATTTTCACCAGTGCATTTTTATAAATGTCGCATCATACGACTTTGAAAACAATTTTGACTTCCTTACATTTTACGCAGGCAGTAGTACCAATGCACCTCAGATAACACAACTCAATGGCAGCGGAGGTGGCTTTGAAGTGCAGGCTTTCAGCGAATGCGTGACTGTGGCATTTCACTCCGACGGTTCGGTGCAAGCCGCCGGGTTCGAACTTTCATGGATGTGCTCCCCCGACACCTGCACCATCCCGCCACCCAGCACTTGTGACGACCCTACGGTCATTGCCACACTGCCGTTTATGGTGGAGGGGCTGACCACCTGCTATGCCGGGAATGAAATCACCAGCAGCCCATGCACCAATGATGGGTACTTAGATTCTGAAGATTTCATCTTCGCCTATAATTCTCCGGGCGACGAGTGCATCGCCGTTACAATTACTGGCTCCAATTTGGGCACGGGTGTAGGCATTTACAACGCCTGCCCCAATATGGCCACAGATTGCATTGCCCAATCAGGTGGCGGAGCAGGACAGTCCGACCCGTCCATCAACGGAGCTTTCTTAGAACTGCCCGGCACTTATTACATCGTCGTGGACAACGCCAGCAACTGCACGCCTTTTAATATTACGGTAGAATCAGTGACCTGCCCCATCGTCTTTCCCTCGGCAGCTTTATGCGAAGATGCGCTGTCGCTCAACGGCTGTGGCGATTTGCCCGCCATCATCAGCGTGGCGCCGGGGCAGGGAGAAGCCGGATTCATTCAACCGGGAGTAAACCTCGGATGCTGGGGAGCTTTTTTCCCGCTCAACTTCACCTGGTTTTTCTTTGAAGCCCAACAGGACGGCGAGTTCGGATTCGTGCTGCAAGCCGCCAACCCGAATGAAGCCTCGGACATAGATTTCCAAATCTGGGGCCCATTCGACGACCCGGCGACGGCCTGCGATTTTGCGCAAAACAACGAGCCTATCCGCAGCTCCTACGCCGCCGGAGCCGACCCCACTGGCTTGGTCAACATTCACCCTACCCTCGGCACCCCGGTCACCGATTTTTGCGAAGATGCCTTCGGTGACGACTTCGTGGCCCCCATCTCGGTGCAACAGGGTGAGTACTATTTCGTGCTGGTAAATGACTGGGGTGGCGCCATCACCACCGGTGCCGTTTCCATAGATTTTGGGCCAACGACTACCGGGGTGCTGGAAGGGGCAGGTGCCAATTTTCAGGTATCTGCCGATACGGCGCTTTGTCCCGGCGAATCCGCACAGCTATTTGCATCGGGTGGCGAGGTGTACCAATGGTCTCCGGCGGACGGCCTGAGTTGCATTTATTGCCCCAACCCCATCGCCACCATCACTCAGCCAATGACGTACAGCGTCGCCATCAACAGCGTCTGTAATGCAGATACCCTTGCAGTGGAAGTTGGTCTGTTGCAGGTAAATGCCGGGCCAGACCAGACCATTTGCCTCGGTGAAGAAATACAGGTGGTGGCAGGTAGCAATTTTGCCGGAGTCAGCTACGTGTGGAGTGGCCAGGCGGGGTTCCTGAGTTGCGCTGATTGCCCCGCCCCGTTCATCACGGGCCTTACTGCCGGCACCTTTACTTTTTCGGTCACCGTCACCGGACCAAGCTGCTCGTTTAGCGATGAAATGACGCTGACCGTGTTGCCCAATCAGGCTCCGGTGTACGCCATCAGTGACGACCTGCAAATCTGCCTCGGCGACACCGTGGCTATCGGTGGGCAGGAAACTCCCGGCCTCAGCTATTCCTGGACTTCCGTTCCGGGTGGCTATAATTCAGGCCTTTCTAACCCAATAGCCGCACCCGTCGAAACTACAGTTTATTACCTCAAAGTGATGAATGCTGAGTGCCCGCTGCCGTCGTTCGACAGTGTGCAGGTAACGGTATCCGAAATACCCGTCATTGCCGCTGCAAATGACACGACCGTTTGCCTTGGCGAGCCAGTGGCGCTGGCGAATTTTCCGGCGGAGCCGGGGGTGATTTATTCGTGGTCGCCGCCGGGCGAGATTGACCAGCCCGGCACGGCAACCCCCACGGGTACTCCCTCGCAAACCACTGTTTTTATTTTAAATGCCAACCACCTCGGTTGCGAAATCGAAGATACTCTCACTGTGACTGTGACGGAAATCGGAGTGACCATTTTGAACCCTGACACCATGGGCATTTGCAGCGGCGTCAGCGTGCCGTTGGAAGCGGCTTCCATTCCCGCAGGGACTGAAATAAGTTGGAGCCCTGGCGATGGCTCTTTGAATACCAACACCGGTGAAAACGTGGTGGCCACGCCGCAATCTGCCACCATCTACATCGCGGAGGTATCCGTGCCGGGTTGTGTGAAAATGGACACCGTTTTCATCGGTGTGGACTCGCTGCCGTACGACCTCGAAATCATGCCCGCCGACACGCAGATTTGCCAGGGTGAAAAAGTGCTGCTCGTGACCACGACTTACGAACCTGCCCTTTTCTCCGCCATCACATTTCAATGGGAGCCGGCCTCCGGCCAACTGACCCCCGATTCTTTGTTCAACATGGTGGTGCAACCCGGCGACACCACCACTTATTTGCGAATTACTACCAATGGCTATTGCACGGACACCAGCTCGGCGACCATCAACGTCATCCCCATCAGCTCCATCACAGTCGTGCCGGAGCAGCCTGTGATTTGCGCAGGCGATGCCGTGCAGTTGACCGCCACGGCCCCCGTGCCCATTACTTTCGAGTGGGAGCCAGCCGGTTCGCTGAGTTGTGCAGATTGCCCGAACCCAACTGCTGCGCCTGCCGCTACCACCATTTACAATATTTCGGGAGAATATGAGGGCTGCCCGGTGAATGGCAGCGTGACGGTGGAGGTGGTTCCGCTGCCGGGGGTCGTTTTCCCAAATAACGTGATTTGCCCCGGCGAAACCATCACGCTGAACCTGGCGCCCAATAATAATTACTCGTACCTCTGGACCTCTTCTGACCCCGGATTTGCAAGCACCAACCCTGCACCAGAAGTAACGCTGGCGCAAACGACGACATACAACGTGGCCATCTCAAACGGTATCTGCGACACCGTCTTTGCCTCGGTGACCATTTTTGTGGGGGGCAACAACGAACTGCTCGTGAGCAACGACACCACTGTTTGCGGTAGCAACGCCGTGACGCTTTTCGCCAATGGTGGCGTTCCCGGTACCTACACCTGGAACCCCGGCGGTGCCAATGGCCCCTCGTTCTCACCTCAACTTACTTTGGGGCAAAATACCTACACGGTTTCATTTATTGACAATGGCAATTGCGACACCCTGACCGAGGCGGTCAATATCGGATTGGTGCCGGGAATCGAAATCGTAGAAGTGACGAGCAACCCGGCTGACACGGTGTACGAAGGCACGACGATTTCTCTTGGGGTGACGACGCTGCCACCCGCCACACTCTTCGAATGGTCGAATGGCGGCACCGCCAGTACCACCACAGTGCAGGCTCTTTTGCCGGGCACCGAAAGCTGGGTGGTCACAGTGACCGATGAGTACGGTTGCACCGATGAGAGCAGCATTAACCTGGTTATTTTGAAATCGCAATACAGCATCCCCAACGCCTTTTCACCGAATGACGACGAGCTGAATCAATATTTCAACGTGGTCATTACTGGTGAAAACATCGAAGTGCTGTCCTTGAAAATCTGGAACCGGTGGGGACAGGCCGTTTATCAGGAAAGCAACGGGAACAAAGGCTGGGATGGCAGGCAAAACGGGAAACCCGCACCGTCGGACGTGTACATTTACAGTATCGTGCTGCGGCTGCCTGACGGCCGGGAGGTGCGGCATTCCGGCGATGTGACGCTGCTGAGGTAGCCGAAAAAGACCTATGAGGTTTTCAAAACCTCATAGGTCTCTTCGCTGAATATTCAAAACCAACTGCTTTTTCTACGGGTAGTACGCCGGGCCGTTGTTTTCACTCCGAGTGCGCCCAACAATCCCCGTGTAAATTCACGGGCGAGGGTTCTGCCGATTTGCCGCGTGGTGGGGCTATCAAACATTTTTTCCAAGGTGCCTTTTTCCTGGCGTCCTGAGGTTGTGCGCCGTGCTTCCTCCTGCTGATTTTGCAATTCGGCCTGATGCTCCTCGCTTGCCGCTGCTTCAATCTTTCCGCTCAGGATTTCATAAGCACTTTCCCTGTCCACTTCTTCATTGTAGATTCTGACCAGATGGGATTTATTGATGATGGCGTCAATCTCCAAATCGGAGAGAATGTCCATGCGGGATTGCGGCGCCCGCAAATAGATGTGCACCAGCGGAGTGGGGATGCCTTTCTCGTCAAGAGCGGTCATGAAGGCCTCGCCAATGCCGAGTTCGGTAATCAAGCTGGGCACGTCGTAAAATTCAGAATCCGGGTAATTTTCGGCGGCGAGTTTGATGGCCTTGCGGTCTTTTGCCGTAAATGCCCTCAGTGCGTGCTGCACTTTCAGACCCAACTGGCTAAGCACATCGTCGGGGATGTCGGCTGGGTTTTGGGTGATAAAAAACACACCGACACCTTTTGAGCGAATGAGCTTGATGATGGATTCGAGTTGGCTGAGCAAGGCCGGAGAGGCCTCCTCAAAAACGAGATGTGCTTCGTCAATAAAGATGACGAGCTTGGGCTGTTCCAAATCCCCTTCCTCCGGGAAGGAGGCGTAAATTTCGGCCAGCATTTGCAGCATGAAGGTGGAAAAAAGTTTCGGGCGGTCCTGAATGTCTGTGAGCCGCACGATAGAGACGATGCCCTTCCCGTTTTCATCTAAGCGGCACAGGTCGTCCACATTAAAGGAGCGTTCTCCAAAAAACCGTTCGGCACCCTGCTGCTCCAGCTCCACGATTTTACGCATAATGGCGCCAATGGTGGCAGTGGAGGTAAGCCCGTACTGTTCTTCGAATTCTTTTTTACCCTCGCCGCTGATGAATTGCAGTACTTTTTTAAAATCCTTCAGGTCGAGCAGGGGCAGGTTGTTGTCGTCACAATATTTGTAGGCCACTGCCACCACGCCGCCCTGCGTGTCGTTGAGGCCCAAAATTTTTGAAAACAGCACAGGACCGAATTCGGTGACGGTGGCCCGCAGGCGCGCACCTTTTTCATCGGAAAGACTGAGAAACTCGACCGGGCTGCCGGAGGGGGTAAACGGAAACCCGATTTTCTGGTGCCGCTCATCTATTTTCGGATTGGAACCACCCGGTACGGCGATACCGCTCAAGTCACCTTTGACATCCATCAACAAGCACGGGATGCTGTTGGCCGATAGCTGCTCGGCGATAATTTGCAGGGTTTTCGTCTTTCCGGTGCCGGTGGCGCCGGCTATAAGGCCGTGCCGGTTCAGCGTTTTCAACGGCACCCTCACGTAACAATTGGTGATGGGCTGCTTGTCGAGCATGGCAGCTCCCAGAATAATGGAGTTGCCTTTAAAGGTGTTGCCTTTGTTGATTTCTTCGATGAATTTGTCATTGTTGGCCATGTTTGAATTTTTGTAAAATGATGTTTTACCTCCTTCTCCGGCTCAGTTTTTATTCCATTTGCGAATCCTGAGCTGGTATTTCTTTTCATTAGTTTTCCAGAGTTTCATGTTGCAGGATGATTCGAGTTTTGCTTCGAGTTCCGGCGGCATCAGGTTCGGGAAAAAATCAATACCCGTCAATTTCTCCACTGCATCCACCGTTGTGGCGTATTTTCCAACTGGCTCCACGCTGACTTCATTGGGCACCACGAAAGCGATGGCTTTTAATTCCGGCTCGCGCAAGTCCAACAATACTTTATAGAAAGCAGCAGGAACGGCTACCCCATCGTCTCCAATTCTGTGTTCAATACCATGCGAAAGCAAAGGCCCGGTTACGACGTAAAGATGTTTGAAATGTTTCGCCCAATCGCGGGTCAATTCTTCCAATTCTCTCCAAATACCTTTGTTAAAGCCGGAAACTTGTGGGGCGATGTTGCTCATAAAAAACGATTGGGACATGGCTTCATTGGAAAATGCCATGTCGCCTGCCGGGGCGAGATGCCCCCTGTCGTAATTCGCTTCGCGGTAGTCATCCGGCGAAGCACTTTGCGTTTTCACGAGCGGGTCGGGGCGGAAGTCGCCGGTTCTGTCCACCCATTTGGAATAAAGCCGCGCAGAGGTAAGCTCATAGGCCACCCACTCAGCGAGTTCAAAATCTTCGCGGTACGACAGGGCGTAATATTTGTGCCGTACAATTTCGCCGGAGGTGGAGGTGGGCAGGTAAAAGATGCTGTCAAGCCCATAGGTTTCGAGGTCGTCAACATCCACCAAAACAGGACTATCTGAGGGGAACAAGGCTCCGGGAAATTTCTGGAAAGCAAAATACATGGCACCCACCACGACAGAAAAGAGGCCTACTTTTAAAATCATACCGCCGCTGCCGTTTTGCCTTTTGTGATTGGTCCGGAATTTTGCCATGAATGGAAGGGCGAATGGTTAGATGAACAGCAAAGCTAACAAATCAGAGCTATAACTAATTTTGGAAAATACTTAGTAACGTGTTCGAAATAAGATGTTCTTTTTGAGGCCGCCTCCGGCGGCCTCAAAAAGAACAAGGGTGTGTTTTTTCGGCGGC
>SCUG01000274.1 GCA_004297645.1 Saprospiraceae bacterium
CCTGGCAACCCAAACCCCTTCGTCAGATGCAACAAAAATCCTTATCTCAAAAAGAAAAAGTAGCAGTCAATCCAACCCATCCTTCAAAATCCTGAAAATCCCTGTCTGCCGGCAGGCCCTTGCGACAGTCACAAGTGGGGCTGCGCTGAATACTTGCTCCAACGGGTTATCAACCCTAAATTCTATCCTCCCAAAAATCAGGATGCTGCTTGTCGTGAGCGACGGCAATAATGTAAACAACATCTTCGTGAACCCAGTAAATCACTTTATAGGGAAATGGCTTTGGCAGCCTGGATTTTCTGAAATCATTAAAAACGACGGGAAATTGGGAAGGAGGCTTGAGGATTTTTTGAAAGGCAGCAATAAGTCCCAGGTTGAGCTGCTTGCCTAAACCCGGTTTTTCGTTCTCATACCAGGCAATCGCCCGCCGGATGTCGAGTTTAGCACGGCTATGGAATTGTAATGTCAAAGCCAAATTCTTTATTTAGTTCTTCCTGCACTTCTTTATAGGAGTAAAGTTCCGCCTTCCCATTTCTAATCTCTTCCTGCCGGCTCAAAATCTCTGCCTTCCATTCAGGAGAAAGTTCATCCTCCCCTGAAATCTGCTCCTGCTTTTTAAGCGCTTCGACAACGAATTGCACCAACTCGAGCAGTTCCATTCGCCGTAGCTTGAGCGTTTCCGTTTTTATCGTTTCTAAAGTCATCTCTGATAAAGGTTAATTGCCTCGCAAGTATAGCAACAATCGGGCATTGGCACAAGATTCACGGGGAAACGCTTTTTATTCTTGCGGCACTTACAGGTACAAAAAAACTTCCATCAGCAATCTGCCCATGTTTAAAAATTTTGAAAAATCGTGGTTCAAAACTCGCTGCGCTCGTGGTGGTCGCAAGTCGCAGACTTGCGAGAACTGGTTCAAAACTCGCTGCCCTCGTGGCAGTCGCAAATAGCGCTGCGCTGAACACTTGCTCAAACGGGGAACTGAGAACTGGTGATATGCAGATTTATTTCAAAAAGTTATCCCACCTGTCAAGATAATCACCTTCTCTGTCATCAAAATTACGCATATCGTTATCATTATGTGGCTGTCCTTTTTTCCCGGGCGTTGCAAGCCAATTTCTATGTTCTTGACAGATAATCTCGGCTAATTCTTTACTATGGATGATGAAAAACTCGGGCTTCCTTGAGTCATTTTGAAATAAGACAACAAAGATGTAAAAATGGTTTTCGCTGTAAACATCCTCCACTTTTTTGTTCAGTGCCCATCGCCTCTTCTCCCATGTTGTTTTCACTTGTATCCCAAACTGCTTGTTTGTCAGAGGGTTTAGAGCAAGAATATCGTATGCCTCACTGTTTCGCAATGTTATGGCGGCGAAAATTCCTCGCCTTGTCAGTTCAGCAGCAACGTAGTATTCTCCTGCTACGCCTGTCTGAGTATTGGATACCCTTGGCATACTTTGACTTTTGATATTTATAGGGAAATATCAGCGTGTTTGACAACTTTTGGAAAGTGCCAAACACGCTGATACAAAATCAAAAATCACTTGGTCACTCCCTCCTCGCCACCCGCCACAACACCCATCCCATAAACGCAAAAAACGCCACGCCCAGCAGCATAAAGCCCGTCCCGCCCAGTGCCGGTTTCAGCACGTGTTCTTCCACGTTGATTTTGGCGAGGAAGTTGGCCACCGGCTCGTTCACCGCCAGGATGGCCACGATGACGCCCGCCAGTGCGCCGCCCGCCACTAAGCCGGTGGCGAAGAGGTTGCCCTTGCCGAGTTCGTCGTCTCCTGCCTTTTTGCCTTTGCGCTCCTGCACCCAGTTCACGCCACCTTTGATGGCGCCGCCGATGAAAATGGGCAGCGTCGTGGACAGCGGCAGGTACAAGCCGATGGCGAACGAAAGCGCCGTCACACCGCACAGTTCCACCGTGATGGCGACGAAGACGCCCACCAGCACGAACTGCCAGTCGAGGTTGTAGGAAAGCAGACCTTTGATGAGGGTCGCCATGAGGGTCGCCTGCGGGGCGGCGTATTTTTCACCGATGGCATGGTGGATGCCCTGGGCCAGCAATTCCGGCGTCGGCGTATCTAAGTATTTCACCGTAAAACCGATGACGATGCTGGAAAACAGCACCCCGATGAACAGCGCCAACTGTTGGTACTTCGGCGTTGCGCCGACGAGGTAGCCGGTTTTTAAATCCTGGCTGGTAGCGCCCGCATTGGCCGCCGCCACGCAGACCATGCCGCCCACCACCAGCACCAATGGCTCGAACACCATGCCCGTCCAGCCGATGCCGATGAACACCAGCGCCGTGGCCATGATGGTGGCGATGGTCATGCCGGAAATGGGGTTGTTCGACGAGCCAATGATACCGACGATGCGGCTCGAAACGGTGACGAAAAAGAAACCGAACACCACCACGAGCAGGCCCAGCATGAGTTTGGAGAAAAAGTTATCGCCGGGCATCATGGGCAGCAGGGCCATCATTACGACGAGGGCGGCGCTGCCCAGCAGCACCACTTTCATCGAAAGGTCGTCCTCGGTGCGGGTAGCCACGGCGGCGTTTGCCCTGTTTTTAAAATCGCCGAGGCTGCCTTTGAAGGCAGAGACGATGGTCGGCAATGTTTTCACCAAAGTAATAAAGCCGCCCGCCGCTACCGCCCCGGCGCCGATTTGCCGCACATAAGCCCGATAGACCGCCGAAGCAGCATCGGCGAAACTGTGGGTGGCGGGGTCCCAACCGCCGGTGCCGCCGGGGGTGAGCAGGTCTTTCATGTAACCCAATTTGACGAGTTGCTCCGCAATGGTATCCGGCGGCACCACGCTGGCCAGCAGCGGGATGAGGCCCAGCCATGCCAGCACGCCGCCCGCCACCAGCACGCCGCAGATGCGGGGGCCGATGATGTAGCCCACGCCCATGTATTCCGGGGAAATTTCGGCGCTGACGGTGGCGGCAGGGAAATATTTGTTCGCCATGCTGGTGCCGAAACTGGGCACTTCCGAGATGACGTGCACCACCCTGAGCAGGATGGCATAAGCCATTGCAAAGCCCAGTCCCTGGTAAGCCGTTTTGGCAAAATCGCCGCCCTTGTCGCCGGCGATGAGCACGGAGGCGCAGGCGGTGCCTTCGGGGTAGGGCAGGTTGTGGTGCTCTTTCACGATGAGCGAGCGCCGCAGGGGTATCATCATCAGCGTGCCGAGGCAGCCGCCGAGCACGGCGAGGAAGAAAATCGTCCAGTACCGGAAATACTCGTCGCCCACGCCGGGGTCGGAGAGGAACAGGAATGCCGGCAGGGTGAACACCACGCCCGCCGCCACGCTTTCGCCCGCCGAGCCGGTGGTCTGGATGATGTTGTTTTCCAAAATGGTGGTGCCAAAAAACTTGTGCCCCAGCGAAATGGCCAGCACGGCGATGGGGATGGAAGCGCTCACGGTCAGCCCCGCTTTTAGCGCGAGATAGACGGTGGATGCGCCGAAGATGACGCCGAAAATAGCGCCGAGCACAATGGCCTTCAGCGTGAATTCTTTGACGCTGGTGTTCTCAGCCGGGATGTAGGATTTGAAAGGTGGGTTGGGTTTTTGATTTTTCATTTTGCAGTGGTTAGTAGTTGTGTGGCTGCATGCTTAAAGGTCTGTGCCTTTCAGCCATGTAGTCAGAAACGACCTGCTAATGTATGGAAATTTGCATAGGGAGAAGGCTTTTTATACTTCGCACCGTTAGCTGCTGATCATTGGCCAAAAGCAAATTTGAAATGAGTGTGTAACAAATTTATGGGGGGCTACGTACTGCCAAACTGGGGTCTTACGATACGTTACCCCGCACTTTTGTTACGCCCTTATTTGATTTGTAGAATAACAGGCCTTTTGGTTGTTGCTTTTAAAGCCTGATTATAAGTCCAAATCCCTCGTCTTAGGAAAAGAGATTCTTGAAATAATCCCGGACAAAATTTGAATTTGAAAAACGTGCCAAGAGCTGATAAACAAAAGAATCCCTACCTTTGAAAATCTCGTTTCAAAAGCATACCTGAGACATACTTGCCTTTAATCCTGTCAGCAGTAAATTAAAACAAAACATGACTGGCAACCCTATCCTAAACAGTCCATACGAAGAGCCGCAATTCCATTATGCGACAGATTTGGATGGCAATCTCAATTACAACGACATCCGAAAAGGGCGGAAGATTTTCATGCCCGACGTCCAATCCATCCCCACCCGGCAGACGCAAGGAAACCTTTGGGAAGTGAATGATTTCGCTGCCGAATATGGCGAAGAACTTGTCAACCTTATCCGTAAAGAAGTTGGCAAATGGCGTGAGAGCAAATACGAATCAGGCTCGCCCACCCGGGTAACCAAAGAATTGCTACTCTTGTAGTTCGTGAACCCAGAGCGTTATGCCGTCAAAAAGCTGTTCTTCTGCCAGCGGGAAGCCATCGAGACCGCCATCTGGCTCAACGAAATAGCCGGAAAATCAAACCCTGGCCAAAACATTCTCCGCAAGATCCGTGAATGGCAAACTTCCGCCGGCCCAAACCCCGAACAGCAATTGCCCCGTATTGCTTTCAAAATGGCAACCGGCACAGGAAAGACCGTGGTCATGGGCGCTCTTATCCTCTACCATTTTTTCAACCGGGAGGAGTACCGGAACGATACCCGCTTTGCCGACAACTTCCTCCTCGTTGCGCCGGGCATCACTATTCGTGACCGGTTGAAAGTGTTGGAGCCGGACACGGGCCTGAAAAGTTTCCAGGATGCGGAAGACTACTACCACCTGAGGGGCTTGGTTCCGCTGCATTATGAAGAGACGCTGAAGAAGCTCAAGTCAAAAATCGTAATTACCAACTACCACACCTTTGAGCCTCGTACTTTGAAGGGCAATAAGCAAAGCCCTTTTGATGGGAAGCTCGACAGGGAAGGCAACAAGCAAGAAGCTAAGGAGGATTTTGCCTCCGTGGTGAAAAGAGTCCTTGGCAAATTCAAATCCGGCAGCCGTTTGCTCATTCTCAATGACGAAGCCCACCATTGTTACCTGCCCCAAGCCAAAGGGAAAGACATCGAAGGAGAGAACACCAAAGAAGAAAATGCCCGCGCCGCCGTCTGGTTTACCGGCATTTCAGAGATAGCCAAAAGATTTAAGGTCAGCGCCGTCTATGACCTCAGCGCCACACCCTTTTATCTCAGCGGTTCGGGATACATACCTTACAGTCTGTTTGGCTGGGTCGTCACAGATTTTGGCCTCATTGAGGCCATCGAAGCTGGCCTGGTGAAAATCCCTTTTCTGCCTGAAAGCGATAGTACGCAAGCACTCGAAATGCCCGTGTTGCGTAACCTTTACGACCACGTAAAAGACAGGCTGCCAAAGAAAGGCCAACGGGGCGCCAAAAAAGCTGCCAAAGAAGAAGGTGAAACATTGGGCGAAAAACCACCGAACCTCCCGCCCATCCTGAAAGCTGCGCCCGACCAATTTTATAACCACTATAAAAGGGAATTTGAAAAACGGGAAGACCTCCTGGCCACGCCGCCTGTGTTCATTGCAGTTTGCAACAATACTTCTGTATCAAAAGAGGTGTACAAATTCATTGCAGGCTATGAAATAGAAAACGCCGAAGGCGAGAAGGATGTCGTGACGGGCCAATACGAACTGTTCTCCAATTACGACTTTGCTACCAAAACCCTTCTGCGCAAATCGCCCACCCTGCTCATTGACAGCGATGCCTTGGAAAACAGCGACCAGGCTGGCGGCGAATTCAAAAAAATATTTGCCTCGGAAGTGGAAGCTTTCAAACGGGAATACGCCAAAAACTTCGGCGCAGGCTCTGCTGAAAATATAACGGACGCCCAAATCCTGCGGGAAGTGGTGAACACCGTCGGCAAGCCGGGCAAATTAGGCAGCCATATCCGGTGCGTGGTCTCCGTGTCCATGCTCACCGAAGGCTGGGATGCCAACACCGTCACCCATATCATGGGCCTGCGGGCTTTTGGTTCGCAACTTTTGTGCGAGCAGGTGGCTGGCCGTGCCCTTCGCCGCAAGCAGTACCTCCTCCAAAACTACCACCGGGAAACCGGGGAATTCCTGACCCCGGAAAAGGCCAAGCGCTACAAGCCGGAAAATATCATCCAGAAGTTTCCACCCGAATATGCCCACATCATCGGCGTACCCTTCAAGATGTTCAAAGGTGGAACTACTGTGACCCCGCCACCCGTTGACCATACCATCATCAAGGCCATTCCCGAACGGCAGGAGGATTATGAAATCACTTTCCCCAACCTCATCGGCTACCGGGAGGAAGTGTTGGAAGATGGCGATATGCAGTTCGATTTTTCGGACATCGAGAACTTCGAAATTGACGGCTCCAACTTACCGGTATTCACCAACCTCGCCACAGCATTTTCAAACGAGGAGCACCGCATCGAAATCGAAACGGTGCTCGAACGGCGTGACCAGTCCATCATCTACTGGATAACGCAGGAACTCCTGAAATACAAGTTTTCCGACGACGACGGCAATCCCTATTTCCAGAAATTCAACCAGCTCAAAGAAATCGTCCGCTACTGGTACGAACACAAAATCAAGTTGGTGGGGATGCGGGGCGACGAACACAAACGCCTTGTCTCCTTCTATGACCCCAGGAAAATCTGCGACCATATCGCCCGTGGCATCAACCCGCACCGGAACACCTCAACGTTTATCCGCCCATTGTTCAACCACTACAACCGCTTTGGCAGTACCAAGTACGTGCATGGCATCACCACCAGGCCCGTTTACGCCACCACCAAAAGCCACGTGGACTACGTGGTGGCCGATACCGAAAGTTGGGAACAGAAAGCCGCCAAAGCTTTGGAGGAAATAGACCAGGTGGTGAGCTACGTAAAGAATGCCTACCTCGGCTTCGCCATCCCCTACGTGCAGGAGGGCGAAGACAAGAACTACTTTACCGATTTCATCGCCCGCTGCAAAACGCCTTCCGGCAGGATGATAAACCTGATGGTAGAAATCACGGGCATGAACCGGGACAAGCATGAAAAGAAATGGTTCGTGGAAAACCGCTGGCTGCCCGCCGTGAATGCGGTGCGGGAGAAGTACGGGTTCGACGAGTGGGCGTTTTTGGAGGTGGCGATGGATATTCGGGATGTGAAGAATCAGGTGTTGGATAAAATTGAATCCATCAAGTGAAAACCAACATTTTTGTTCGACATTTGCAAACGTTCACCTTTTGTGAACAATAAAAAATACCGAACATGAAAGAAACTGAAATCCTGCAAACCGCTACGGAAAACTTAGAAAAGCTGACCAAGACTGACATCGTGGTTGACAGTAGAGATTTTTCAAACGGGCAACATTGGGACGGAACAATAGAAATCAAAGCGGGGGCTGCAACAGGCAACTTCAAAGTTGAAGTAAAAGGCAACGTCCTGCCAGCTTACATCGCCCACTGGATGGACAAATTGAAAGAAGAAGACACCCTCCTGGTGGCCAAATACATTTCCAATCCGGCGAAAGCGCTATTGGAGCAGCAGGGCATCAACTATTTGGACACGGCTGGCAACTGCTTTATCCGCAATGACAAAGGCCTGTTTTGGCACGTGAAAGGGCAAACTGCCACAGCAGAGAACGGCGGGACCAAGCACCGGGCTTTCAACAAGAACGGCATCAAGTTGATTTATGCCCTTTTGCTCAACGAAAGATTGCTGAACCAACCGTACCGGGTCATAGCGGAAGCGGCGAATATCGCTGCCAGTACCGTCGGCGATATTTTGAACGACTTGCAGACGGGGAAGCTTTTGGTGCAATTGAACCAGCAGCAAATGAATTTAGTGAACAAGCCCGAACTCCTTAGCCAATGGGTCACGGCTTTCAACCAGAAGCTGCGGCCCAAACTGAGCCGGGGCAAGTACCGACTGACTTTTGAAAACTGGAAGCAACTCGACCTTGGCAGCTTTGCCTTCTGGGGCGGTGAACCTGCGGCAGATTTGCTCACGCACTACCTCAGCCCCGGTACTTGGACGCTGTACACCGGCCTCGACCGCAAGGCGCTGCTCAAGGATTTTCAGTTGATACCCGATGCCAAAGGCAATCTGGAAGTTTGCAGCTTGTTCTGGAAGATAGAAAACACGGGCTATGTGGTGCCCGATAAAAAAACCGTACACCCTTTGCTGGTCTATGCAGAACTGATTGGCTCCGGCAACGACCGGAATTTTGAAACAGCACGGAAAATCTATGCGCAGTACCTCAAAGCTCGACTTTAGCCATTTGAGCAACCCCGGTTATCAACAAACAAAAGTGCCGGGTTAGCGAGGGTTTTAGTTTTTGGATGTCGGTAGAAAATACCGACATTCAAAAACTGGCAGTCA
>SCUG01000275.1 GCA_004297645.1 Saprospiraceae bacterium
CTTGCAGTTTGTCATAGCCAACGAATTCCACGGCTTCGCCGGAGACGAGCACGGCCCAGTCGCCTATCTCTTTTTCGGCGGCGGAGCGGGCGCGTTTCTTTTGCTGCTGCATCGCTTTTTCAAACCCTGCTTCGTCCACTTTCCAGCCTTTTTCACTGGCCATGAGCCGGGTCAGGTCAATGGGGAAGCCAAAGGTGTCGTACAATTCGAAAGCATCTTCACCGGCGATGACTTTTTCGGAGGCCTTCAGTTCGGCAAAGCGCTTGAGGCCTGTTTCGAGGGTATTGAGGAAAGACCGCTCTTCGCTCTGAATGATTTTGGCCACTTGCTGCTGCTGCGCTTCCAGTTCAGGGAACACAGCGGCGAAAGACTCCGCCAGTATTGGCACGATGCGGTGGAGGAAAGGCTCTTTGATGTTTAAAAATGAATAGTAGTAGCGCACGGCCCGGCGCAAAATGCGGCGAATAACGTAGCCAGCGCCTGTGTTGCCTGGCAGTTGGCCGTCGGCAATGGTGAAGCTGACGGCCCGGATGTGGTCGGCCACCACCCTCATGGCGATGTCGGTCATGGCATCGGGGGCGAAACTGGCGGTGTATTTGAAGCCGCTCTCGTTTTCAATGAATTGAATGAGCGGCCTAAAAATGTCGGTGTCGTAGGTATTGGTTTTGCCTTGGAGCGTCATGGTGAGGCGCTCGAACCCCATGCCGGTGTCCACATGTTTTTCGGGGAGGTCTTCGAGGCTGCCGTCAGCTTTGCGGTTGAATTGGATGAAGACGTTGTTCCAAATTTCGACGACGGTGGGGTCGCCCATGTTGACTAAAGAAGCCCCGTCTAATTTCGCCCGCTGCTCATCGGGGCGCAGGTCAATGTGGATTTCGGAGCAAGGGCCGCAGGGGCCTTGGTCGCCCATTTCCCAAAAGTTGTCTTTTTTGCTGCCAAAAATGATATGGTCTTCGGGAAGCCAAAGTTTCCAGAAATTCAGGGCTTCCGAATCGGGAGCAAGGCCTTCGTTTGGGCTGCCTTCAAATACTGTGGCGTACAGCCTGTCTTTAGGCAATTTGTAAACTTGGGTGAGCAACTCCCACGACCACTCGATGGCTTCCTTTTTAAAGTAATCGCCGAAGGACCAATTGCCGAGCATCTCGAACATGGTGTGGTGGTAGCCGTCGCGGCCGACCTCCTCAAGGTCGTTGTGTTTGCCGCTGACGCGGAGGCACTTTTGTGTGTCAGCCACCCGGCGCACTTCGGGGGTCTGGTTGCCGAGGAAATAATCCTTGAACTGGTTCATGCCGGCATTGGTGAACATCAGAGTCGGGTCGTTTTTGTTCACGATGGGCGCCGAGGGCACTATCTTGTGCTGTTTCGAAATAAAGAAATCGAGAAATGTGCGCCTTATTTGCTGTGCGGTCATGGTCTCTTATTTTGCAGAACTGAATTTGGTGAGATGTTCAGCGGTTATTTTTAGTCACGGCAACTGTTATGAGCGATTTCATTTTTGGGTTCTTTGTCTCAAGATTTCAGGGGCTGTAGTACAGAAGTTCAATGCAAATGCGTTGACCTATTTTATAAAAAAGATTTCGTAAAGCATGGGCAAGCAAAAGCTTGGAATTCTTTCTGGTTTTTCTTTGGCTTAAATGCGACAAAAGTTTCCCCCAGGTGAACCTAAATTCAGGTATTTTTTCCATATTTGCCCACGCCTAAACTACCTTGGGGCAGAATGAACTGATTGACTGAAATTTAGTGCAAACAACTTTAGAGAACGTCGCTTACTGGTATAGATAAATTTTGTGCGATTTTTTTAGTTCCATGAAAGACGGGGAAATAAAAACAACTATTCTCAACCGTTCATTTTTTCCGCTTTGACAATTCCTTGGTTGAATAAAAAACAGCTTGAATTATTTCAGCCATTTCTTCACAAAGCGTAAAATAGGGAGGGAGCCCTGGGATTCAGTTTTGAGCAAACGTCCGTTTCTTCTAACGTCCGTTTTTTGAAAGCTGCAAATGTAGGGTTAATGGCTTACAACTGAACACGTATGAGACGAGAAAAATTTATTTACAACAGACACACGCTTCAGTACGAAAAAGTCCGGCTTTCTAACAAGGAAATTTTTCTTCGCATCTTCGGCCTCGCCAGTGCCGTGCTTGTATCAGGGGTCCTGTTCACGATGCTTATCTGGAAATTTTTCCCTTCTCCACAAGAGCAAGTATTGCTTGATGAAATTGACCACATGAAGGGCGATTTCAAGTCCCTTTATGCCGATTATCAGCAAATGGGCAAAGCACTCACCAATATCCACGAGCGCGACATTAGAGTGCACCGCCTCGTGCTGGAGATGGACCCGATAGACGATGCCGTATGGGAGGGCGGTGTTGGTGGTCACGAACGCTATGCGAAGAATAAAAACTATCGCAATTCCGGCGAACTCATGACCCAAATCCACCAAAAAGTGGACAAGCTGAAACGCCAGATGGTTTTGCAATCCGAGTCGCTTGATGATATCGAGAAGATGGCAAAAAACAAGGAGGCCATGTTCGCCTCCATTCCCTCTATCAAGCCCGTCCGTTCGGACAAATTGAACAGGGGCGTCACCTTGCTTTCCGGCTTCGGCTACCGGCTGCACCCCATCCACAAAGTCGTCAAAATGCACGCAGGCATTGACTTTGCATCACCACGGGGCACCTCCATCCAGGCTGCCGGCGATGGCGTCGTTGTGAGCGTGGACCGCAAAAAAAGCGGGTACGGCCTCCACGTCGTCATCCGGCACGGCTATGGCTACGAAACCCTCTACGGCCACATGTCGAGCGCCAGCGTCAGAGTAGGCCAAAAGGTCAAAAAGGGGCAACCCATCGGTAAAGTGGGCAGCAGCGGTACTTCCACCGCCCCGCACTGCCACTACGAAGTACATTATAGAGGGCGCCCCGTCAACCCGATTGACTTTGTGCTCGACGGCCTGACACCCGCAGAATACCAGAACTTAGTGAAATTGGCCGAACAGGACAACCAGTCTTTTGACTGATGCTTTTTGATGCCCATTCCTCCAACAACCAGCGAATAGCAACCACTTTAAGTTTTTCATAGTTATGCCTTTAAAAAGATATTTCAAAGACCTCCTTATCGGAGGTCTTTTTTTTGCCCTTGCTTTTTCAACCTTCCCCGCTACTCTCGATGCACAAACAGACACGCTCGTCAGTGTCACCGGCGTGGGCGATATCATGATGGGCACCAACTATCCTTCCAGAAACTACCTGCCGCCCAATGGTGGCGATGGCTTGCTTTCCGATGTAGATAGCATTTTAAGTAGTGCCGACGTGACTTTCGGCAACCTCGAAGGCACCCTGTTCGACGGCGAAGGCACCGCCAAACGCTGCCGCGATACCACCAAATGCTACATCTTCCGCACCCCGGCGAGTTACGTGAAACACCTGTACGACGCAGGGTTCGACGTCATCAGCATCGCCAACAACCACTCAGGCGACTTCGGTAACGAAGGCCGCATAGGCACCAAAGCCGTGCTGAAAAATGCCGGCATAGCCTTCGCCGGTCTGACCGGCACCGGCGAAACTGCCACCTTCGAGCGCAACGGCACCACCTTCGGCTTCTGCGCCTTTGCCCCCAACTCAGGCACCTGCGACATCCGCGACACCACCAAAGCCAAGCAAATAGTGGCCTCTTTGGAGCATCAATGCGATATCGTCATCGTGTCTTTCCACGGTGGGGCCGAAGGCTCCGGCTTCCAACACGTACCCAAAACGACCGAAACCTTCCTCGGAGAAAACAGGGGTGATGTGTACAATTTTGCCCACGCTGTCATTGATGCCGGGGCCGACATTGTGTTTGGCCACGGCCCCCACGTCACCCGCGCAGTGGAGCTTTACAAAGACCGCTTCATCGCTTACAGCCTCGGCAATTTCTTCACTTACAGCCGCATCAGCCTGGCCGGCGTGTCTGGCCTGGCGCCCATAGTGAAAGTGGTCACCGATGAAAAGGGCGCTTTCGTGAGCGGTGAAATCACCGCCACCTACCAGGTGAAAGGCCACGGGCCGCGGATTGATCCGCAGAAACGGGTGATTGCAAAAATCAGGGAACTGACGGCCTCGGATTTTCCGGATAGCGGGCTGTTGATTTCGGAGGAGGGGAAGATTGAAAAGGGTTTTTAAGCGGAGGGTATTGCCCAATTCAGCCATTTCTGTTTTGAGCTTTTGGGTGGCCAGCGTAGGGGTAAAAATGGATAGAGTGCATTTTACCGGGGGTTTTATCCCCGCAAAATTTAAATTAGTTTTTAAATTTACGGGAATAAACGACAATTGCCATGATTGCCCGCGCCATCGAAGATACCCTGCTGTTCCACTTGAACCATTTTCCGGCCACCGCGCTGTTGGGGCCGAGGCAAGTTGGTAAGACCACCTTAGTCAAAGCGCTCCAGCCCCGAATGGCAAAACCTTCCGTCTATCTGGACTTGGAAAACCCCGCTGACCGGGCTAAAATTAACGACCGCACCATTTTTTTGGAAAGCAACCGGAACCAAACAGTCATCCTCGACGAGGTACAACGGTTGCCTGACCTCTTCCCCGAACTGCGCGGATTGATTGACCGTCAACGCGAACCCGGCCGCCTGTTGTTGCTCGGTTCTGCTTCTTACGATTTGCTGCAAAACACGGCGCAATCATTGGCCGGGCGGATTGCTTACCTCGAACTTTCCCCTTTTCTGCTGAGTGAACTACCTGAACCTGATTGGCAGCAACATTGGTTCCGAGGCGGTTTTCCAGAGTCATATTTAGCTTCGAGCGAAGCAGTCAGGCAGGTTTGGATGGCAAATTTCATCACGACCTACCTTGAAAAAGACCTTCCGCAATTGGGCTTGCGGGCCGCTCCCGCGCTGCTCGAAAGGCTGTTGCTCATGCTGGCTTATTCACAAGGAAGGCTTGCAAATTACCACGAACTGTCAAAATCCCTTGGCATCAGCTCTCCGACATTGACTAACTACGTGGACTTCCTGGAACGAGCGTTGCTTTTGCGACGGCTCCAGCCTTTTTTTGCCAACGCCGGCAAGCGATTGGTCAAATCCCATAAACTCTACATCCGCGACAGCGGCATCGTCCACCACCTGCTGCGCATCCCTGATTTCAACCACCTACTTGGGCATCCGGCCCTGGGCGGCTCATGGGAAGGCTACGTGCTCGAACAAGTCATCGCCTTGCTCGACCGGAGCGAACAAGCCTTTTTCTACCGAACCGCCGATGGCGCCGAATTGGACATCGTGGTGGAGTCCGCACTGAAGATAAAGGTGGCCCTCGAAATCAAATTCAGCAACCAGCCCACACTTTCCAAGGGCAATACCGTCGCCCTGCAAGACCTCGGCAACCCTCCTCTTTTGGTCGTGACGCCGGACGCCGATGACTACAACCTGCGCGAAAAAGTGCGGGTGTGCAGCGTCCGTACGCTTGCCCAAAACCTGGCAGGTTTATTAGCGGAATAGCGGGTACGCCTACTCCCTCTCAATTGACCCGCAGAAAAGGGTCATCACCAAAATCCGGGAACTGACGGCGCCGGATTTTCCGGATAGCGGGCTGCTTATTTCGGCAGAGGGGAAGATTGAAAAAGGTTTTTAAGCGGAGGCAGCTTGGCTTGAAATTTCAAATGGCTTTGGCCTTTGCTAAAAGCTAACGGCCAAAAGTTAACGGCCAGAAATATTGGTTACACCCGGTATTCCAAACCGCCACTGTGCAAGTTTCCTCAAACCTTGCTATCTTTCGCCATCCGGAATAAACGTAGCAGAGAAAGCTGTACAGTCAACCTTTAAACAAGCCATCATGAACAGCGCCACCACCAACCCCCTCGCCCAGTTAGATTGGGACGACGTGCTCGATACCCTCGATAATCAGAAATGTGTCCTTTTCCTCGGCGCAGGCGCCTACGCCGCGCCCGGCGGCGGCAGCATTGAAAACGCACTTTGCCAATGGCTCAAAGCCGGCCAGTCCGACCACCCCCACATCCGAATGTACAACCCGGACGGCTTTTTTCTTTTTCGCAAAAGCCGCTTCAAGCGCAAGGTCATCGCCGACATCGGCGAGTTTTACAGCCAGCCTTTCCCGGAAACGGAGGCGCAGTTCGCCCGCATCGCCCGCACGCCGTTTTCCATGATTTTCACCCTCACGCCCGACAACATCCTCGCCCGCACTTTTGACTCGCTGGGCTACGACTACCAGCCCGACTTTTACTTCCATCACCGCAAGGCAGCCGAAAAATTCGAGCGCCCATCCAAAAAAAAGCCGCTGATTTACAACCTCCTGGGCAACATCGAGGAGCCGGAAAGCCTCCTGCTCACCCACACCGATTTTTTCGACTACCTCGAATCGGTCTTCATCGGAAACAGCATGAACCCCGAACTGAAGGACGAGTTGGAGCGGGCAGAGCGCTACATCTTCCTGGGGCTGCCTTATGAAAAATGGTATTTCCAGCTTCTGCTCCGGGTGCTCTCCCTGCACTCCGACAAGCTCAAAGAAGTGGAGCGCCTGGCGCTCAAAGAATTCGAGAACCCCCACCTGAACGAGCTTTTCGCCGAGGAATTTAAAATCCAGTTTTACCCCGGCAACACGGAATTGTTCGTGAACGAGCTGTTCCGCCATTGCGAGGAAAAAGGTTTGCTCAAGCCGCTTCCAACGCCCGGCCCTGCCGAAGCCGCCTTGCCCGACCTCTCCGCCGCCGAACTGAAAAACCTCGCCGGCGAAGCGGAAACCGGCCGGGCAATGCTCCACCTCAAGGTCATGCTCGACCGCCGGAAACCCCGCAGCCACCGCCTCGCCAACGACCTCGTCGTGCTGCGCAATCAGTTCAACCTCCTCCGCCAGCGGGAATTGCGGGGAACCATTGACTCCCGTGACCTTGCAGTGGAAAACAACCAAATCACCGAGCGGCTGCTGGAACTCATCACTCAAACTGAAACCCTGAAACCATGAGCGAACAACAAACACAGCACTTGTCATCCCCGCAGGGGACCTCCTACCGCTATCCCGGCGTCACGCCTTTCTCCACCGAGCAGCAGCACATCTTTTTCGGCAGGAAACAAGACACGGACGAGCTTTACCGCCTGCTGCGCCGGGAGCCCCTCGTGGTGCTCTACGGAAAAAGCGGCTTGGGAAAAAGCTCCCTGCTCAACGCCGGCATCATCCCTGCCTGTCAAAAAAAAGGCGAATACAGCCCCTTCGTCGTCCGCTTCGGCGCATGGACGGAGGATGCGAAGGTCACGCCCCTCGCCGCCACAAAAACCGCCCTGTCGGAAGGCTTCGAACCCGGGACCTTCCTCGATAGCCTGCTGCCGGGAGACGCCTCCCTTTGGTACCATGCCAAGACTCGCCAGCTTTTGGAAATTGAGAAATTGGAAATTGAGAAATTGGAAAATTCAGGGGCAGGGCAACCCCCAATTTATTTGCGTGAATCTTCGATTTCCCAATTTCCTAATTTCCCAATTTCCCCCTTATTGCTCTTCGACCAGTTCGAGGAACTGTTCAGCTACCCGGAGGCGCAGGTGCAGGCGTTCCGGGAGGAACTTTCCGAACTGCTCAACACCGGCATCCCCCTCCGTTTCCGCCGCATGGCAGAGGCGTCGAAAACCCTCTCGGAGGAAGAAGAAGACCGCCTCGAAATGCCTTTGGATGCCCGCATCGTCTTCGCCATCCGCTCCGACCGCATGCACCTGCTCGACCGCCTCAAAGACCACTTGCCCAACGTGTTGCGCCACACCTTCGAGCTGAAAGCCCTGGCGAGGGACGACGCCAAAGACGCCATCGTGCTGCCCGCCCAAATGATTTCGGATGTCGGATTTTTTGTCACCCTGGAAGGGTCGGATTTGGGGGAGCCACCGACATCCGGCATCCCAAATCCGAAATCCTTCACCACGCCGCCCTTCGGCTACTCGCCCGCCGCCCTTGCCGCGCTGCTCGACTTCCTCGAAGACGAGCAGGACAAGGAAAAGCGGGTGGAAGGCATCCTGCTCCAGATGCTCTGCGAGCACTACGAGCGCCGCCTGGTAGAAGCGCAAGGCTTCACCCTGCTCGACCTACCCCAAATCGGCGACCCTAACGACGTGGTTCAACATTATTACGAAGAAAAAATCGCCGCCTTGCCCGAAGACAGCCGCTTGCCTGCCCGCCGCCTCATCGAGGACGGGCTGGTGTCAGAAGGCGAAGCCATGCGCCTGACGCTGCATGAGTCTTACATCCGGCAGGAATTCGGGGTGGATAAAACCCTCCTCGAACAACTCGTGGACATCCGCCTGCTGCGCTCCGAACCGTTCCTGCGGGGCGGCTACACGTATGAGCTTTCGCACGACCGGCTGGTGCCGCCGGTGCTGAATGCACGAAGCCTGCGGCGGGAGGAGGAAGCACGGCTGGAGGCGGAGCGACAGGCAAGGGAATTGGAAGCCACCCGCAAGCGCTTGCGGATGGTGCGGGGGCTGCTGGCGGCAGCGGTGGTGGCGCTGTTGGCGGCGGGGTATTTTGGATACGATGCGAACCAGAAGAAAAAAGCGGCGAATGAAGCCAAGACGATTGCCCAAAATAATTTGCAAAAAGCTGAGAAACTCATCAACGCATTTTATTTTTATGAAGACAGGTTTGCCTTGGCTCACAATGAAACAGGAGAAGATGATTTTGAAGTTTATTATTTCATTGACAAAAACGGCGATGAAGTAACCAATCTTGGCAAATGGGAAGAAGCAGAACTGTTTAAATTTCCTGGCTTTGCAAAAGTGACAAAGATGGTGAATTATGAGTTGATGAATTATCTCTTAGATACGATGGGCAATACTTACCGGGTCACTTATGATATAAGAAAACTGGATGCCGAAATAACAGCGTTGGATTTATTTGGAAATGAATTAACTGGCATACCTTCCCTCGACTTTAGCCAAAACGCACAATCTCTTTGTCAGTAGATTTAAAGGTTGTCATTTGGCGGGTTTAAGATTTTTGGGGACCAACCAATAAAGTGTGGTTGATGTCAAGCTCCCCCCCC
>SCUG01000276.1 GCA_004297645.1 Saprospiraceae bacterium
GCTCTTCCGATCTCTCGCAATCTCCAGGAAGAGGTGATAAGACAAGTTTTGTCACCATATGGTGTCAATTCGTTTAAACCAATTGGTTATAAATAGACTGGGAGGGAAATAAAAATAGAAATGTTGAAAACTTTTTTCAGTTTGCGGTGGGAAGTAGTGGGATTATGTGGTGAAATGAGTTACTTTTGGTTTGAAAATTGACTTCTATTGACATTATGAACCAACTCCTGGGCGAATATCCCTGCAAAATTGACGCTAAAGGAAGGCTTAGGTTGCCATCCGGCCTGCTCGATCAGTTACCTGGCGAGGAGCGCGAAAGTTTTGTTGTGAACCGGGGGTTTGAAAAATGTCTCTATCTCTATCCCAAAAAAGTTTGGGATGGTATTACCGTTCAAGTCAACAACCTCAACGTTTACGACACGCAAAGCAGGCAATTCCAGCGGTTTTTCTACCGAGGTGCAACTCTTTTGAAAAGAGATGGTGCCGACAGGCTCAATTTACCCAACCAACTTATCGAATGGGCAGGCATCAGCGGTGATGCAATTCTGGCAGGTGTAAACAACCGGATGGAGATATGGTCCTCGGCTGTATGGAATGCCCAACTGGATGAAGAGCCGGAAAATTTCGCTGCAATCGCACAAGCAGTTATGGGAAATTACGGAGTAGCGAATCCGCCACTGTTGGCTTAAGAAACGACTTGCGGTTATGAGTTATCATCATCCAGTGCTCGCCGGGAAATGTATCGAAGCCTTGTCCATCAAAAAAGACGGAATATACGTGGATGCAACTTTTGGTGGCGGCGGACATAGCCGTTTGATTTTGGAGGAATTAGGTACAAACGGCAGGCTATACGCCTTTGACCAGGACGACGATGCCTTGCGGAATTTGCCTGACGATGCCCGGTTGATTTTCAATCACCATAATTTCAGGTATTTGAAGCAATTTTTACGGCTGCATGGCGTGCGGCAGGTGGATGGGATACTCGCCGACCTTGGCGTTTCGTCCCACCAACTGAACGAAGCCGGAAGAGGGTTTTCTTTTCGCTTTGAAGCAGCGTTGGACATGCGCATGAACCGGCAACAGGAAAAAACAGCGGCTGATATTTTAAATACCTACACCGCAGCGGACCTTCAACGGGTTTTTGGCGAATATGGTGAGGTGAGGAATTCAAGAACCTTGGCCCAAAGAATTGTGGAGCAGAGAGATGTGAAGCCGGTCAGAAATACTGCCGATTTCTTACTGATTGCCGAGCCGTTGATAAGGGGCCAACGCAACCGGTACCTTGCTCAGGTTTTTCAGGCTTTACGCATCGAGGTGAACGACGAGATGGGTGCTTTGAAAGAGTTTCTTGAGGCATCTTTAGACGTGTTGCGGCCAGGGGGGAGTCTTGTGGTGTTGTCGTATCACTCGGTCGAAGATAGAATAGTCAAGAATATTCTAAAGTCAGGAAACACAGAGGGGGTGGTAAAAAGCGACTTTTTTGGCAAAATAAACCGGCCCTTCACATTAGTTTACAAGGGGGTGGTTACTCCTTCGCAAGAAGAAATGGAAGGAAACCCAAGGTCGAGGAGTGCAAAGTTGAGAGCAGGTATAAGAAATAATGATTGATGACTGCCCTTTGAATTATCCGGTATCCATGGTGGTTTGGCTGGACTCAGAGGGCGGGCATGTTGTAAAATAGAAAGGCAGGTAGATGGTACGGCAAAGCAAAAAGAAATCCCTCGGGAATTATTTCGCAATAGGAAGCATGGGAGCTTCTATCGTGCTGAAGAACTTACCCTACGTGTTGTTCCTGAGTTTTCTCACCGTCATCTACATCGCCAACGCACACTATGCAGAAAAACAAGTACGGCGAATTCAAACACTGCAAAAGGAGGTCAAGGAATTGAAGCGGCAATACAATTCGCTCAAGTCTGAAATAATGTTCGAGAGTCGCTTGTCGGGAATCGGGGAGGAGGTCGGGACGCTGGGGCTGCGCAAGTCTGCGGGCCATGTCAAGCGGATAGAATTGGAAGATTAAACAAACAGTAGCAGGTAAATGGCTTTCAACGTCAAGAACGAAGTGTTGGTGAGAGTTTACGTGGTACTCGCGGGTATCGTGGTAGTAGCGTCAGCTATTTTCTACAAAGCTTTCGAAATCTCTGTAGTAGAAGGGGAGAAGTGGCGCAGCAAAGGAGAAGACCTATACATTAAAGAGGTGCCAATGGAAGCCGAGCGAGGCAATATTTTGACGGAAGATGGAAGCATACTGGCTACTTCAATGCCGTTCTTTGACATCAGTTTTGACCCTAATTCATCTGCCATTGATTCGGCAGATTGGAACCGGAGCCTCGACAGCCTGGCATATTGTCTCGCAACTTTTATCAACCCTGAATATACACCAGGTGGGATGAAAGACTTTCTCCTCGAACAGAAGGCACAAGGGAAAAGGTACATACCAATACTACGGGATGCCTCGCTCGCAGAAAGAGATAGGATTATGAGCTTCCCGCTTTTCAACCTTGGTCAATTCAAAGGTGGGCTTATTATTCAGCAAAAGTACAAGCGAGAACGTCCTTTCCGGATGTTGGCCAATCGCACCATAGGTTACGTCAGTGGAGATACTATCAGCGTCGGACTCGAAGGATATTTCAACGATGTACTGCAAGGCGAAGAGGGCACGCAGTTGATGTATAAGGTTGGCGATGGCTTCTGGATACCTTTGGAGAATCTCTCCAAAATAGAACCACGTCCAGGCAACGACATACAAACAACCATTGACGTAAACTTGCAGGATATCGCAGAAACTGCCCTGGCAAAAGCCATGCTTCGCCACCAAGCTGAATACGGTACTGCCATTTTGATGGAGGTGAAAACCGGTGCTATCCGCGCCATGGCCAACCTCTCCTGGACCAACGATGGGCAGCTTTGGGAAACTTACAATCATGCCATTGGTTCGGCCACCGAGCCGGGTTCTACCTTCAAGCTGGCCTCCATTCTCGCCTTACTCGAAGACGGCTACATCGAGCCAGGAGACAGCATAGACATTGAGCAAGGACGGACGATGTATTTCGATGCCGAATTGCAGGATGCCTACCTCCATACCCTCAATAACGTCACGGTAG
>SCUG01000277.1 GCA_004297645.1 Saprospiraceae bacterium
GGCTGGTATTTTCGAGCGGCCGGGTTTTGAACCCGGCGGTTTCCCACTCAAACCGCCGGGTTCAAAACCCGGCCGCTTGCAGAACTACCATTCAATTTTGAACGGATACATGTTCTTTTTGAGGCTGCCCCAAACACACATCTTATTTTGCGCACGTTCCTTAAAACCCAGCCAGGCAGCACCGGGGAAGGCGCAATTTGGTTGGGTGATTTCATCACACTTCATGCTGCATGCGCCGCTGGTGTCAAACCGGGACGATATTCGCAACCGAATCAAAATACGAAGCACTGGAACCGATGGGGCAACACAAAGCTACGTCTTTGAGTACCGGGTCTCTTTGGAACAGCGGGTTGGGGCAGATGCCTGCCTTGCGCCTTGCGTCTCCTTTGATAATTTCCCCGTCCACTTCCACGTCGTTCGAGCCGTAGGCCCAGTGGCCGAAGTGCCATGAAATAGCGATGACGCCCGGCTTGATGCCCTCTTTGATGAGGACTTTGGCGACCAGGTCGAGCGTAGTGCCGTTTTTCAGGTCGAGCTTGCCTTCGGGGTTGGATGGAGAAACTACCCTGACTTGCTGGTCTTGCTTCAAACCCAGTTTTTTAGCGTCAATGGTGTTGATCCAAATCTTGTTTTCCGGCTGCAAGCCGAGGTTGCCCCAATAGTTGGAAATCGTCCTGGAATGACCCCCGAAAGGTTCTTTGAAGGTAATGATTTGGAAGGGATAGTTCTTCTCGTCGTATTTCAAGGGGTTGCCCATGGAATCGTACTGCCCGATGTAAACCGGGTATCCATGGAAGTATTTGCCGCTCATGGAATTCTTCCTGTTGGCCATACCTTCGTTGAAGAAATGGAACATGGTGCCGATTTTCTTGTTCAGCTTGTTTCCGTCGTAGGCCGATTCGAAGGAGGCAAAGCGGCCACCCCGGTTCAAGACGTACACCATTTTGCGCCATTCCACTTCCTTTACGGCATTTTTCCATTTTTCTTCGTCGAAGACCGAGGCAGGCAGGTGCCTTCTGGCTTTTTTGAAAAGCTCCATTTCTGCGTCCGAAGCATCGGGCACGGCTTCTCCTTCTTTGTCGCCGTAAGCGATGTTGGCCACCGCCTTGAGGTAAAAGTCTTCGGGCCGGTTGAAATCCATTCCTTCCCCGAAGGCATCTTTGCCTATACCTGGCAGGCCGAGTTTTTTACCGACAGCGAGGCAGAAGGATTCCATGCAGATGGGCATTTTTTCACCGTCCACCTCCACATCTTCCACCAACGGGACAGCCACGGGCTGCCTGACTTTGCTGATTTGGCTGTTGATGTCGGGCGTAGCGTGGGGCGTGCCCCACCTTTCCAAATACACCAGGTCGGGCACGATGTAATCGGCGTACATGGACGATTCTCCGATGACGATGTCGCAGGCAATGAAGAGCGGCAGCACATCGGGGTTCATGATGCTGGCAATGTTCGTGTACCCGCTGCCCGGCACCGACAGTATTGGTGTGCCTTTGTGAAGGAGCATGATTTTGGCGCCATAGGGGTACTGCTGGGTCAGTGAGGGTAACACCTCGTGGTAAACTCCCGAGGCGAGGGGGTACCAGGGCCTTTTGGCGGGGTAGCCGTCTTGCCCGAAAAGAGTGCTGGTCTCGAATTCGCCACTGCTTTCCCGCGTGATAGCTATGCCAAAAGCCTTCATTCCTTCCACTGGTTTCTCCAAATTGTTGTAGGGGTTGCCGGGCTTTCCACCGAATTCGTGCCAGTGGCTGCCACCGATGGAAAGGCCGCCTTTCCAATCGGGGTTTCCGATGAGAAGGTTGAGGGAAATGATAGCCGTGCTTGCATAATACCCGTCGGTGTGTTGGCAGGCGCCCCTGTAAAAATCAATGGCGGCGTGTTTGCCGTGGGAGGTGAATTCCCGCGCCACGTCAATAATGGTTTGAAGAGGGAGATGGGTAATTTCGGCGTATTCTTCCAGGGTTTTGGAAAAAGCCATTTCCAGCAATAACTGGAAGCTCGATTTCACCGGCACTCCTTTGATGAGGGTGTCCACGAAGAGGTCGCCTTCTACCGGCGTTTTTTCATCTTCGGCCTCCACGGCTGTGAGTTTGCCGCCGAGGGAAACGACATTCATTTCTTCGGAGCCTAAACCCACCTCGTTGGCCCGGAGGAATTTTTGCGGGTGGCCGTCCACTATTTTAACGAGATGGGAGGCGTTGGTCCAGGTAGTTTCACCGTCTTCTGTGGCGGCGGCTTTATTGGCATTTCTCAGGTAGCGCTCGTCGAAGCGCTCGTTTTCCAGTATCCAGCGTATCATGGCCATGGCTAAAGCGCCGTCGGAGCCGGGTTTGATGGGCATCCAGTAGTCGGCCTTGGCGGCGTCGTTGGACAAGCGGGGGTCCACCACGGCGGTTTTCATCTGCCCGTTCACTTTGGCGGTGGTCACTTTTTCAGCCATCGGCGTGAGGCCGAAGTTGGCGGTAAAAGCGCCGGTGCCCCAGAAGATCACGAATTCGCAGTTGAGCAAATCCGGTTTCATGTGCTCGGTTTTGTGGTGGGTCATTTCTCCGAAAGCGATATGGTGGCTTTCTTCGCAAATGCTAAAGTGGTCGAACCTGTTTACCGACCCTAAGCAGCTTTTGGTGAAATATTTGGTGAACTCGGCCCGGCCGTGTTCTGCACGGCCGATATTAAAGAGGAACTGGTTGTTTTTCGGGCCGAGGTCGGGGTGGTCAGGGTCAATGAGTTTGTCTAAATGCTCGCTGTAATGCTGTTTGAACTCGGCAACGGTCATTTCCTTTGCCCTGATTTTATCCACATCGGCTGCCATATTATTGGACAATGCCACGTCGCGAAGGGCAAAGACTTCATCGAAACCGGGGTAGCTGCGCTCGTCGCCGATGCCCTCGAACAACTTGCCACCGCTGACCACTTCGTTGATGAACTGCTCCCACTCGATGGTCTCCCATTTGTTGGAGCCGCGGGGCCCTTTTCTTTTTAACACTTTTCGCAGGCGGTAGGGGTCGTAATAGGTTTCGATGCCCGCCTGGCCTTTTGGGCACAATTTGCCGTCGGCAAAAACAGCCTCGGCCGGCGGGGTGTCGTATTTCAGTTGAGGCAGGTAGTTCTGCGGGCTGTATGGGCTGCCGTCAATTTTCGCCAGCACGCCGTCCCAGGTTTTTGCTTTGATGGGGCAGGCCACGTGGCATTGCAGGCAGGTGGAATACAGGATGTTTTCCGGCTTCGCCAATTCATAAGAAATTTCACCGGCTGTAAATTCACCACCCCCTGTTTGCGCCCAGCTCATCACATTGGGAATTTGCGACGCCAGGGCGGCGCAGCCTCCCAGAAATGCAGTTGATTTGAGAAAGTCCCGGCGTTTGGCCAATGCACTTGATTGGGTTGCTTCGGCCGTTCCTTTTTTATGTTTCGTATTCATGATGACTTTTTTTTTCGCTTGAATGAATAGGTGATTCGAAATGGGCTGTCAATGCGCCAAACTCGACTTTTCCATCCCTCGTGAAATGGACTCATTCACCGGCAACAGCGTCCACAATGCCAGGAACACCAATATCATGAAGGCGAAGATTCCGAAAGAAGAAAACCATTCCACGAAATTTGGGAAATAATCGTATGAAAGCCGCGGGTGCCCGCTGAATGCAATGTCCAGCCCCGGCAATTGTGGCTCGGTGTAGGCTGGTATGACGAGATTGAACCTTACGTTCACGATGCCTATCACAGTGAACAAGCCGGCGAGGGCCATCCAGTTGGCTTTGTCCTTTATAGACCGGAGGGAGCAAATGAGCATGGGCAGCAGCCATGCCATAAAAATCTGACCAATCCAGAACACATACCAGTAATTGCCGAACATGATGCGGTGCCAAATGGCCGTGTGTTCCGGTATGGCGCCGTAAGACCCGACCAACATGTCGCTGATGAACAGCAGAATGTCAATGCCGATGAACAGTACCAGAAAGCCGCGGATGCCTTTTAGCATGGGTATGTAGTCTTCGTCTTTATCGCCTAACATGCTATACAGCAGCAGCATCAGGCCGCAGCCCGATACCAGCGCCGATACCAGGAATATGATGGGGAACAGTCCGCTGAACCAATAGGGCTTCGCCGCTACGACGGCGAACAATGCCCCCGTGCCCCCGTGCACCCCGATGGCGACCGGCAAACCGATGACGCCCAAAATCTTTACCCACTTCATGCTGTCCTTTTTCGCCTGTGCCTGGCCTTCTTCCGTGCTGGGGATTCTCCATCCGAGGGAAAAAAACTTGTAAATGGATTTCTTCCTCCCAATGCTGTTTTCCCGCAAGGTGGCCAAATCGTGGCGCATGAGCATGTACAGTTCGGCCAGGATAATGAAGGTGTAAAAAATATAAAACATACTTTCCCACGCCAGTACCGAGGTGTGGTTCCAATGAGTGAACATCTTGTAGAACCGCCACGGATGCCCCAAATCTATCCACACAAAGGTGAGGCCCGATAGCAGGGCCACAAAGGCGGACAGCAAGGCCAGCCGGCCCATTTTTTCAAACTGGTGCATGCCGAAGACGTAAATCAGCGTGGACATTAGGAACGAACCGGCCGACAGGCCGATGCAGTAAATGTAGAAAGCCACCCACTCGCCCCAGAAAACGGCGTTGAGATGGGTGGTTTGTAATCCTTCGCTGAACCGCAGCCCAATGGTGTAGAACCCGATTAAGGCGAAGACCGCTAATATAATGATGCCTGTTTTTTTCATTTTTTGATGAATTAAGGTTCAAAAATGGTGTGCTAAACCAAGTAGTAGCAATTTGGCTCGGTACCCAGTTCTTCTTTGATGCGCTTCACCCGGTCGGTGCCGATGAGTTCCCGCACGAGGCTTTCACTATCGTTGTAGTCACCAAAGAAGGTAGCTCCTCCTAAGCAGGTGGTCACGCAAGCCGGCAACATGCCGTTGGTGATTTTGTGCAGGCAGAACTGGCATTTGCGGGCATTGCCTTTCGGCGACTTGTTGTCTTCGCCTTCCGTGCGTACCCGGTTTTCCCCGTATTCCGGTGAGGGCCGCAGTTCGTACGGAAGAATTTCCGGTGTGCCATTTTCATAATACTCTCCATAGTCGAAGGTACGGGCGCCATAGGGGCAGGCGGTGATGCAATAGCGGCAGCCGATGCACTGGTCGTAGTCAATGGCCACGATGCCGTCGGGCCTTTTGTAGGTAGCTTTTACCGGGCAAACAGGCACACAGGGCGGGTTGTCGCAATGGAAGCAGGGGCGTGGCAGGAATTGCCGCCGCACATGCGGGAAAACGCCCACCTCTTCTTCGGTGACCGGTCGGTACACCACCCCCGGCGGCAGGTTGTTTTCGGAAATACAGGATACGGTGCAAGCCTTGCAGCCGATGCACTTTTGCAGGTCAATGACCATCACCCACTTGCGCTGCTCAATGGGCTTCTTCAATGCTCGGTGCAGCTCGCCGCGCATGCGTTCGAGGATGCCACCGTTGGGGAAAGGCTCCGGCATGTCAAGCACGTGCGCCACTTCCTCGCGGGGAATTTCGGTGGCGTTGGCCGGAAGAATAGAGGCAAAGGAGGCTAAGCCGGCAGCGCTCAGGGCCTTTAGCAAAAAATCTCTGCGGTTGGAGCCGGTGCTCATACCTTTTTCTTTGTCCTTTTCTTTTGTCTCAATCTGTTTTGTCATCGCAGCTGTAATTTAAAAGCATGAAAATGATGAAAATCGAAACGTGTTGTTCACTGGCAGGAAACTGCTGATAGTTTCCTGCCACGGGTTGCAATGGGGAAGTGGTAATAGCTCAGAAATCAACCTGAAACCTCGTTTCCACGATGTTCGCTTTTCCCACGTCCGCCAAATCGGCATTCACATAATTGAACATGAAGCGGCTCACCGGATTGAGGTACCAATTGAGGCCCACAGTGATTTCGCTCATTTCGCCACCGAGGTAGGTTTTATCGGTGAGGTCTATTTTGGAATAGCGCAGGGCCAGTTCCCAGGCGCCGCTGCCGCCCTGTCCGAAGTTTTTCTTGGGGCTGACCCTAGAAAAAAAGCCTTCCGGGGCGCTGTATTTCCGGGTTTCGCCCGTCAGGAAGTAGCTGGCGTAGGCGTAATAGGAACTGAAAGAATAATCTTCGTTTTTGAGGGTGGCCTCATTCATGGCCGTCACGGTAGAGGTGATGAATTCGCCCTGGAGGGAGAACGGCCCGGAAACGAACGCAGCTTCCGCCTGAAGCACGCTGACGTGATCGGTACCGGCAATGGCGCCCGTGTTCACGAAGGTAGGGGCCAGGTGGGCGGCTGGTTTCGCTTTTATTTCAAACTCGCCGCTGTCGGGTTTGCGGTAGCTTCCTGCCACGCCAAGATGTAGCATTTGCTTTTTGTCTGTGTTGTTCAATGCCAGGAAGGTAAGGCGTCCCGTCAGGTTGAGTTCGTCGTTGGCTACTTTGTCGTTGCCCTGGCTGTCGCCACGGCGGAACACACCGGCAGCCCAGGTCATGCGTTTTGTGTGGTTAAAAGCCATGATGCCCATGTTCCTCTCGGGCACAAAATCCACCCCCGGAGCACGCTCCATGAAAGTGATGTACTTGCTCGAAGTGAGTACCTCGATGCGCATCGGCTCTTTGAAGTGGCCGGCCCAGATGTTACCGATGCCTTTCAATCCCGACAGGCCAATGTAAGCGTCTTTGAAAACAGCAGCGCCATTCGAAAAATCGAATTCCAGTTTGTAATTCAGTTTGCTGTAAACCGTGCCCTGGCTAAAAAGCGTGCTCTTCTGAATTCAACGCCATTCTTCAAGCCCCCAAACAAGCCGTCTAATTCACTGTCATTTTTGAAAAAGGCCCAGTCGGTCTGTAAACGGCCACCAAACAACAATTTGAAATTGTTGTCGGAACTCGTGAGGTTGAAGCCATTGTGCCAATAGCTCTTGAAAGTGACTTCTTCGGTGCTTTGCGCAAGCAAAGAACCCGCTGCCAACATGCAGCTTATGAAAAATATTAGAGTCTTCATGAAAAAATTGTTTTGATGTTAAATGTGTATGCGTGGTGGACTTTCTTTTCTTCAGTTCTCAGTGGGGATAAACAATTAGCCTGATATTGCAGAGGGGTTGTTGGCTTCAGCGCTTTCTCCAAGTGGGTGGCCTCAAGAAATCCGCCGAACTTAAATCCGGGGGCAAATCAACCCCTGTTCTTTCAATGCGCTGCTGACTTAGGTCATTATTAAATGTGACTTTAGTCACAGCTTATGCTTTCCCTACGGAAGTCAATTTTTGTTTGTGACTGATGTTACGCACCCGCACCAGCGGGACGCAAGGAGTTTATTCCCAGCAAAATCAACGACACGTTTACCGAAGCAGCCAACTATTTTACCTTTGCCGCTTCTTTTAAAAAAATGATTTTTAAAATAGCCAATTCCCCGAAGGGGAAGACCATAATAGCATGCTGACAGTTTCCAACCTTTACGTGCAATACGGCGAGCGAATCTTGCTCGACAGAATCAGTTTCATGGTGGGTGACCGCGAGCGCATCGGCCTGGTGGGCCGCAATGGCGCCGGGAAGTCCACCTTGTTAAAAATTATCGCCGGGGCGCAGTCTCCTGATGAAGGTATCATCACGAGGCCCGGCAGCTCCACGCTCGGATTTCTCCACCAGGAGATGAATTTGCCGAAAGGAAAAACCGTGTTGGAAGAAACCCTGACTGCATTCGAAGAGACGAATAAACTGGAGGAGAGGCTCGAAGTGGTGCACCGGGAGGTAGCTACCCGCACCGATTTTGAAAGCGACGGGTACATGAATCTCCTCACCGAAATGTCCGACCTCGAACATCGCTTTCACCTGCTCGGTGGCGGCAACAAACAGGTGGAGGCGGAGAAGGTACTCAAAGGCCTCGGATTTAAAGACGCGGATTTCCAAAGGCTGACAGACGAGTTCAGCGGCGGCTGGCAAATGCGCATCGAGCTGGCAAAAATGCTGCTCCAAAAACCGGATTTCCTGCTGCTCGATGAGCCGACAAACCACCTCGACATCGAAAGCATCATTTGGCTCGAAGGCTTTTTGGAAACCTGCGAAAGCTCCGTCATCGTCATTTCCCACGACAAGATGTTCCTCGACAACGTGACCAAACGCACAGTGGAAATTGAGCTGGGGAAAGTGTATGACTACAAGGCTTCCTATTCAGGCTACATCGAAATGCGGGAAGAGCGCCGCGAGAAAATGGCGGCGGCTTATAGCAATCAGCAAAAGGTGGTGGTGCAGATGGAACGCACTATCAAGCGCTTCATGGCCAAGGCCACAAAAACCAGCATGGCGCAGTCTATGCAAAAGCGCCTGAATAAAATAGACAGAATCGAGCTTGATGATGAAGATACCGCCGTGATGAACATCAGGTTCCCGGTGCCGCCCCGCGCGGGGCAGGTGGTCATTGATGTGCGAAACCTCACCAAAAAATACGGCGGCCTGACCGTGTTGAGCGGCGTGGATTTCAAAATGGACCGCGGCGACCGGGTGGCTTTTGTCGGGCAAAACGGGCAGGGTAAGACTACGCTGGCTAGAATATTAGTACACCAACTGCCGCCCACCGCTGGTGAAATGAAACCCGGCCACAACGTCCACATCGGTTATTACGCCCAAAACCAGGCCGCCACTTTGCAGCCCAACCTCACCCTGCTCGAAACGATGGAGTTGCATTCGCCGCCAGAAATGCGCACGCGGTTGCGCTCCATCCTTGGCGCATTTTTGTTCTCAGGCGAAGACCACGACAAAAAAGTGTCCGTGTTGTCGGGCGGGGAGCGCGCCAGATTAGCACTGGCCTGCCTCCTGCTGAAACCCATTAACTTACTCGTGCTGGATGAGCCGACCAACCACCTCGACATGCTTTCCAAAG
>SCUG01000278.1 GCA_004297645.1 Saprospiraceae bacterium
CCGAAGGCCAGAACAGCGTGACATTAGATTTGAATGACGGCCTGTTCCGGAATGGAATCTACATGGTGAGCGCCGTGACGGACGGCCAGCGCCTGACGACGAGACTTGTGGTGGCGAAGTAAGAAGCAGTGACCGGGTGACTCGAAGTCACCCGGTCACTTTCAAATAGTGAGCGCCGTGATGGACGGCCAGCGCCTGACGACGAGACTTGTGGTGGCGAAATAGAGCAGCTTGGATTTGACATTTTTTAGAAAAATGCCAAATTTCGACAGAAACGCAGATGAGGCCAATTGGAAGGATTTGCACGGATTGATTGAAAAACCCGGAAGAATCTGCCCAATCGGCGGCATCTGCGTTTCTTTTAGAAGTCCTGACCAAGCTATGTCAATGATGGTGAGCAGACATAGAAATTCCTCGTTTCTGCGGGCTTTCCAATCCTACAAAACTTCCAACGCCTGCGCCAAATCTTCTATCAGCCAGTCAGGGTCTTCGAGGCCAATGTAAATGCGCACCAACGTAAAAGGGTAGGGTGGGTTGTCGCGGCCGGGTACATTATAGAAGGCCGCCATTGGCACAATGAGTGACTCATGCCCGCCCCAGGAGACAGCCAGGAGGAATCTTTTTAGTTTTCCAAAAAATGCCTCGACCTGCCCGATTCTATCTGCCTTAACAAAGACGGTGATAAGTCCGGCGCAGCCGGTCATCTGTTTTTTGGCCAGCTCGTACTGCGGAAACGATGGCAGAAACGGGAAGAGCACCTTGTCCACTTTCGGATGGGTTTCGAGCCATTGGGCTATTTTTAGGCCGCTCTCAAAGCTGCGTTTTACGCGGAGTTCGAGGGTGCGCAAGCCGCGCAATATCAGCCACGCATCGTGCGGGGAGATGATGTTGCCAAGGGTCATTATTTCCTGCTCGAAAATCTTTTTTATCATGGATTTGCTGCCGCAAATGACGCCGTTGACAACATCGCTGTGGCCGTTCAGGTATTTGGTGCCCGTGTGGATGACGATGTCAATGCCGTGCAGGATGGGCTGCTGAAAAATGGGTGAGCAGTTGCTGTTGTCAATAATCGAAACCAGCCCGTGCTTCCGGGCGAGGGCGGCGCAGGCCTTCAAATCCTGCAATTCAAACGTCATGGTGTTGGGGCTTTCGAGGTAGAGCACGGTGGTGTTGGGGCGTATGGCAGCGGCAATTTCCGCCGTTTCGGTGGCATCAACGAAGGTGTGACCGACGCCAAACCGGGGCAGGAAATCTTCCAAAAGATGTTTTGTCCAGGAGTAGGGATTTTGCACACAGACGATGTGGCTGCCGGTTTTCACATTGGCGATGACGGCCATAGCCGTAGCTGCTGCGCCACTCGCTACCACGAGCGCATCTTCCGCCCCTTCCAGGGCCGCCACTTTTTTCCGAAGAATTTCCACGGTAGGGTTGTTGCCGCGGGTGTAAATATGGTGGGCAAGTTCGTCGCTGAAGGCCTGCCGGCAATCTTCGAGGCTGCTGAATGCGAAGTTGCTGCTTTGGATGATGGGTGGCGAAACGGCGTTGAAATAGTTTTGGCGCTCCTCGCCGAGATGGGTTAGGATTTCACTGAGGTGCATAATGCCAGTTTGTGGGTTGATTATTCATTTGTGAAAGTGCGGCAAATAAAAACAATCGGCCCACAAACGCCAACAGTTACACCTCGATAGTCCCCGAAAAATAAGTGACGGCCCCGCCGCTGATGAGGGTGCGTTCGCCGCTGATGAGGCAGGTGAGGGTACCACCACGGCGCGAAATTTGCCGGGCCGTCAGTCCGGGCTTGCTGAGCCTTTGAGACCAATAAACAGCCAGCGTGGTATGGGCGGAGCCGGTGACCGGGTCTTCATTTATGCCATAAAAGGGGAAAAAACAACGCGACACGAAATCCACATCATCGCCGGGTGCCGTGGCGATGAGGCCCCGCGTTTTGAGTTGTTCAAGCAGGTGGAAATCTGGCGCCAATGCAGCCACGGCCGCCTGATTTTCAAACACCAGCAGGTAGTCTTCCCGCCCTTTGAAACATTCGGGAGGTACTGCTGCGCCCAAAGCTGTCCTGACTATCTCAGGGGTTTCGGTTTTCGTCAGTTTATCGTTCGGGAAGTCGAGGGTATATACATCGCCGGTTTTCGATACCCCCAATTTGCCGCTGCGGGAGTGAAAGGTAATTTCATTTGTTTGATACCCTAAGTGCTGCCACAGCACATGGGCGGCGGCCAGGGTAGCGTGTCCGCAGAGGTTCACTTCGGCGACGGGGGTGAACCAGCGGATATTGAAATCGCCCTTTTCCCTTTTGAAAAAAGCCGTTTCGGAGAGGTTGTTTTCTGTTGCAATATTTTGCAGAATATCGTCGGAGAGCCAGGCTTCGAGAGGTAATACGGCAGCGGGGTTGCCGCTGAAAAGCTGATGTGTGAAAGCATCAACCTGGTAAATTCGGAGTTGCATAGTGAAGGGTTTGTGCTATTAAATTCGAAGATGCAAACCTATCGAATTTGAGGGGAAGCGCCAACCTCGCTTCTGAAATTCATCTAATGAAAATCAATGACCTCAGTTTCCGTGGAAATCAAAATTTAAGACCTCCGGTGAGGCCGAAGCTAAAACGCAAACAAGCTCTATGCGACACTCATCTTTTAAAAGCATTGGGACTTTTCCCCCAAGCGCTTATTTTCACAACCTGTCCCGTGCCCAAGGTGGGAAAACCAATTGGAGCGTGGTATATCCCAACTCGTCAAGACTTATCATACAATGAGCACTCTTCTATTTCGGCTTCACTCAGCCTTAGTGATAGTGTACCTGGGGTTCCTCCTGTTTTTTTTATTCAAAAAATACCGGCAGAGAGGCGCTGTTGGTGGCTCAAACGCATTCGAAAAAGCAGTGAAATGGAACACCATTTTTTCCTTGTCCATTATCCTGACAGGCTTGCTGTTGGCCCTGTTGGTTCCCGTCGTACATGAAAGCTGGTTTCATGCCAAGCTGGGGCTGGCAGCTTTGTTTTTTTTAGTGTTGTACGGTGCAATGCGCTACCACAAAACGGCATGGGTGCTGGGAAGTTTGCCGCTATTTTTTTACGTTTTCACGGTGGCAAAAACAAAGAACCTGCGTTTGCAGCCAGAAAACAAGTTGCGGCAAAAGCAGGTGGCGCTGATTGAAAAACAAGCGCCGGACGAACTGGCCTTTGCCAAAGAATTATACCACTCATTGTGCGAACGTTGCCACGGGAAAGATGGAGGAGCTGGAATTTACGGGGCCAAGGACCTGCGCCAGTCCGCCCTCGATAACGACATGAAAGCCTTCATTATTAAAAACGGAAAAGGCTATATGCCCGCCCATAAATACCTGACCGATGCAGAGGTGAGGGTATTGGTGAACTACGTCATCAGGTTTTCCAAAGGAGCGGATTGACAGTGGGGTTATCCGAAAGGGCGCACCCTCCGGGGCGCACCCTTTCGGATGGTGGGCAGGCCTACCACGTGAATTGGAACCGGGAGAAGATTTCAAAAATCCCATCGGCGTCTTCAGCAAAATATTTTCCAGCGGTGGCATAAGCAGCCCCGGTTTCCAGTTGGAGGTATTTGGCGAGCGAGGTGGTGAGCATGCCGCCAAACTCGGCGCCCATTTCCTTTGAGCCGTTGCGGTTTTTCATAGCCCGGAACCTGCCTGCATAGGCGTATGCGTTGACCTTGCCGGGTATAATGGCGAAATTGTATTTGCCCTGTACCGTGGCCAACCCGGCGCCGTTGTTCCCGATTTCCAACCCAAAATCATTCACGTCGGAGGGGCCGTTGGGGGTGTAAATATGCGTCATGCCCCAATAGCCCGCTGTGCCCACGATTTGGTGGAGGGTGACGAAGCGGGTGTTGGTCTGGCCTTCGTCGTCACCGGTGGCGAGCAGCCCCAACAATTCGAAACTGCCTTTGCCTGCTAGGGCAGAGATGCCGAGTTTGAAGGCTTGTCCGGTGTGGGTTTCTGCGCCAATTTTCCCGTTGTTGAGAATGAGCAAACCGTCAATTTTGAACGAATGGAGGTGGGCACCGAAGCTCACGCCGAGCCAGAGTTGGCGTTGAACAGCAGTGATGCCCAAATCCGCCGGAACGTCGAGGCTGTAAATATGCGCCCCCAGGTTTAGGTTTTCGGACAGTGGGTACGACTGATCGAAAAGGTAGAGGTTGCTGTTGAGGCCAACGTCTTTCGGCGAGATAGCGCCAATGCCGTCTATCAGCCGCACGTATGCCACACGGTATTTGCCTGTCTTGAAAAACGGCCCGCTCATAGCGATGCCTCCCACATTGAAATCCCAGTCGGCATCGAAGAGCACACGGCCCATGCCGTCGGTGAGCGGCAGGATGCCCGCCGAGAAAGTAGCCTTGTCCTTGTAGTCCAGGTAAACGAATCCATAACGGACGCCGCGCGGCTGTAAGCGATTGTATGGGTTGATGACCGGGAGGCTTCCGCGTGGGTCGCTGACGGCGGGACTGGAGCCGCCCCATCCGCCCCGGTATTCGAGTTGGGTGTAGGCGCCGGCCTGTATGGCTTGCGTCGTGTCCACATAACGGACATCCACGGCGGCACGGAAACGCTGCCGGAAGAAATCGTAAGTCCCGGTATTGGAAAAGCTGGTACCGCCGGGGCCGGGGATGTTGCTCAGGTCGTACATCACCCGGTTTTGCGTCCACAAGCCGAATTGCAATTGCGAAGCATCGTCAAGCTGGAGGGCGGCGATTTTCTTCACATTCAACCCTTCGTGACCGGGGGCCGGAAATGGGACTGGCTGTGCCGCTAAAAAGCTGCAACAACAGAGCAGGAACAGCAAGGTGGGTAGGTTTTTCATAATGGTGGCTTTGAAATCAGAAATCAGAAATAGCGTAAGTGTCAATAAAAAAAACCACTCAGCATGGAGGGGCTTCAAATAACCAAATGAGTGAAGCCTCAGATGAGGGTTTGAGCAAAAACAGGGTGCTCATTTTTAGGTTTCTTTTTTATAACCTATGTGGGCAAAGCCAGCACCAAATAGGATTAGTGCAAATAGTGGTTTTGGGGCTTCGCCCCCAAACTCCTTTTCGGCCAGCCACGAATTTTCACGAATTTTCACGAATCGAATTGTGGTAAAACAAGGGTTCGTGAAAATTCGTCGCTGACCGCCTTAACCTGGCGAAGCCAGCCCCAAATGAGATTCATGACTTTTTATACCACAAGAAGCACAAACTTCAATGGGTAGATAGTGAAGCATCATTCCACGCTATTTCTTGTCAAACACATCATCTATCCACGCCAGCAACATCATCATGGTCGGGAAGCCGAGGGTGGGCAGGGTCAGCAAAACGACGTGCTGCATTTCCTCTTTTGAAATGCCGAGCAGGCGGGCCTTGCGCACGTGGGCGTGAAAGCCGCCTTCCTGGCGGCTGGCGCCCGAAATAGCTATTTTCACCAATGCCCTGGATTTTTCATCGAGGGGGCCTGCATGGTGTACAGCATCGCCGAGCGCGGAATAGGCTTTGGCGACGGCCGGATGGTCTTCCGAGAATTTGGTAAATCTCTTAGGTGGCTTGTCTTGCATGGTGCATCATTTTAAAATGGTGAAAAAAAGCGCTTAGTAACGTGCGCAAAATAAGATGTGTGTTTTTTCGGCGGCGAAACCGCCGAAAAAACACACCCTTTTTCTTTTTGAGGCCGCCGGAGGCGGCCTCAAAAAGAACATCTTATTTCGAACACGTTGCTTAACACCCCTTCTCATTTTCCCATTCTTTTTTGGTCAGAGAAGCTGGTGTGGAGGAACTGCCGTCTTTTTTTTCTGGATGATAATAGCCTCTGAGGCCATTCTCCAGATTATAAATGGTATAACCGTGTTCGGTCAGCATTTTGGCAACGGCAGCGCTTCTGTGCCCGGTGCGGCACATCAGCACAATGGTCTTATTGTGTGGCAGAGTATCGGGGTTTTCAAAAAGGAGCGAATCCTGGAGGTGCAGGGCACCTTCGAGCATGGGGTATTCTCCGCTCAGTTCTTCCTCCCGCCGCACATCTACGAGCAGCAAGTTTTTATCGAAAGCCATGAGGGTCGCCAGCCTGCGGTTGTCCAAGTTTACGAGCGTGCCGGTTTTCCGGCCTTCGGCCAACGATGTGGGGGCTGTGGTTTGGTTGTAGAAATCGTTGTCGCGGCAGGCCCACAGGCTACATACTACGAGCACAGCGAACACGGCCCACGCTATTCCCCTCGCTGCATTGCGTTCTTTCATCATTGCGATACGTTGTTTAGTAACGTGTTCGAAATAAGATGTTCTTGTATCCCCTTAAAAGGGCTGGTATTTTCGAGCGGCCGGGTTTTGAACCCGGCGGTTTCCCACTCAAACCGCCGGGTTCA
>SCUG01000279.1 GCA_004297645.1 Saprospiraceae bacterium
GGTGAATACCCTCGCCACGCTTTTCGATAAACTTTGCGACAGGGCTGTCATCCGACGTGGCTTCGAGCAGTTCTATTTTGGACTCTCCGGCTTTGAAAAAAGAAGTGAGCACGCCTTCCGAAGCAACGGCTTCCAACTTGTAAGGGGCGGTGCCGAGCAATTGTTGGTACAATTGGTTTCCAGCTTCGAGGTCTTTCACGGCGATGCCGATGTGTTCGAGTCGTGTCATTTTGCTTCGATTGAAGCCCAAATTTGAGAAGATTTAGTCTTTTAAAAAAAACGAAAAAGGCGGCCGGGACAGCATTGCCCCGGCCGCCGGATAAAAAATAAATCAAGGTTATGGCTATTGAAAAATATTACAAGCGCATCAGTTGCCTTCTTTGATGCGGCCTTTTTCATCTTCCAAACCCGTGGAGCGCTTGCGGGCATTCGTCACCTGCTGATTGCCAAAGTTGTAGGTGAAGTTTAAGCGCAAGCGGCGGCTGTCCTGACTGCCACTTGCCACCATGTAGAGGCCACCGAACTGGCTATTTCCCCTCCAGTTTTGCGTATGAAAAATGTCGCTGATGGCAATTTTCAGGGTGCCATTGCCCTGCAAGAATTTCTTTTGCAGGCCGGCATCTACACTGCCCATGGCTTTCATTTCGAACGTGCCACCCCACACGGAAGGCGAGAGGTACCAACCGGAAATTTCCAGCGCCATTTCTAATGGCAGGGTAAAAGTGTGCTGCATGTAGGCGTTACAAGTGTACGCATTGATGTTCACCGTTTTGCCATCGCCGAAATCGGCATCGTTGTGTGTGCGGTAAGCGCTCACATTGGTGAAAGCATTCCACCACTTGGCCAACTGCAACGGGGCACTGATGGTGAGGGTGACGTTGTTTTGGTTTGCCAGGTTTTTCCAGGTAATAAAACTGGCGTCTGGGTCGGAGGTGTCTTGGTCCACCAGCCTCGTGATGAGGTCGGTGGTACGGCTATAGCTTAGCGATGTGTTGTACATGTATTTGAAGGTGTGGTTCAACTGCACGCTGTTGGTGTATTGCGGATGTAGGAAGGGATTCCCCTTTTCATAGGTCAACTCGTCGAGCCGGCCCTCGAAGGGGTTCAAATCCTGATAGGACGGGCGGTCCACACGGCGGCTGTACGTGAGCTGGAAGTTGTGGTTTTGATTGAGCGCATACGTGATGCCACCGGAGGGGAAGTAGTCCACATAATTCTGTTTTACGGGTTCGTCACCGACGGGCTTTAAGGCGGTCAGTTCACCTTTTGAATCGGTTTGCTCCACACGCAGGCCTGCCTGAAATCCGAATTTGCCAAGTTGACGGGAATAATTGGCGTAAATGGCATTCACATTTTCGTCGTAAACGAAACGGTTGGTGCGGCCAGTGTCAATCTCCGGGGTGCCTTCGATGACGTTGTAAAAATTAAAGGTGTTGTCGGTTTTCACTTTTGAGACCTTGGCTCCTGTGCTCAACTGGCCCTGCAAAAACGGGCGCTCATGGTCCACCTTAAAGGTCAGGATGTCTATGTCGGTGGGAGAGTCATTGGCAAAAATGGTTTCGCTCAACAATGAATTACCTTCGCTGCCATCGCCCGTCCAATAGGCATTGGGCTGATACTCCGACCCGTCGTTGCGGTACAGGCCGTAGTCACCGTCGAAGTTCCAGACTTTCCCCTTGGCATCGTCGAAGCGGTAGTTCAGGTTGAAGTTGTAATTGGCACGAGACCCCTCGTTGAAGCTGCTTGCGATGAGGGTGCTGTCGGTGACAGAGGAGCCGGTTTGGGAAATCGGGGTGTGGCTGTTGGTGTGATACGAGTATTTGCTGTTGTAACCGTTTACCAGAAAGCCGAAGGTGTTGAATTTGTTTAAAAAAAAGTCGGAGCCTATCTTGAAATTGTGCGCCTGATAATCGTTGCTGTTTCTGTTCGTCTGGTCAAAAGTTTTACCGGCCTGCTGCCTGAACAGGTCGAACAATTCCACACTTTTGCCATCGCTGTAATTGTAGCTTGCGAAGGTGTTGTTGGTTTTGCTACGGTGGTTGCCACTCAGGGCACCATTGTATGAGTTTTCGCGGCCCAGGGCATAGCCCAAATTCGCTGTGCCATTTGAGCCGAGGTTCTTGTCTTTTTTCATGCGAATGTTGATGATGCCGGCATTGCCTTCGGCATCGTACTTCGCTGACGGGTTGGTGATGATTTCAATGTTGTCAATGTCAGACGACTGAATCGTTTTCAAATAGGCAGCGAGGTCAGACGTGCTCAAATGAGAAGGGCGGCCGTCAATATAGACCTTCACCCCATTTTTGCCATTCATGATGATGTTGTCGTTGTTGTCCACGACGAGGCCGGGAGCTTTGCGCAGCAACTCCATGGCATCGCTGCCCGTGGCGTTGATGCTGCCGTCCACGTTGAACACGGTTTTGTCAGCATGCACTTCCACGAGGGGCCTTTTGGCGTTTACCGTTACTTCGGCCAAATCAACGCTGGCAGCATGCAAAGTAATGATGGGCAGCTCTTTCGTTTCGCCGGTGCCTACTGAAAATGGTTCCGAATTGAAGTCGGGCAACCCCACATAGGTGACTGACAGCCGGTAGGTTCCCTCCGGAATGGTGGTCAGTTCAAAGGTGCCATCTTCCTTTGAATATTCGGCTTTCACGAGCGCACTATCGGCCGTGGCGAAAAGCAGGATATTGGCGAAAGAAAGAGGTTGGTGGTTGGCATCCATGACAACGCCGGTAATAATACCGGTGTCGTTGTTGGCAAATGCCTTGGTAAAAAGGAATAAAAGAGATAGTACGGACAGGACTGTTCGCTTCTTCATAAGTCGGGTGTGATTTAGTTTAAAAATTGGTGATGGGCCAAAAATAAAAGGAGGGTCTGCCGGCCCGGTTTTTTTTTCGATAAAATGAGGACAATTCCAGTTGAATAATTAGCTGCTCTCTCTGACGGTTTACGCCAGCAGATGGTTATAGTGATTGGGCAGCTCTCAGTAGAAATAATGGAAACGGCGTTGTATGCCCCTGTTGGAAGTTGAGTTTTATTGCGACGCTTATTTTGCCGGAGGCGCCAGCATTCCGGCTGCCTTGGCATCGTCTTTCAGGTTGGTAAAAAAACTCTGAAGGAAGTTGTGGATGTCCTCTTTGGATTCAGTGCTCAATTCATCGAATTGGTCCACGAAACCGAGTAGGTCGTCCTCTTTGGAAAGAAAGTATTGAATGATGGGGCGAAGGTCATCGAGCGAAGTGCAGGCGCCGAGATAAACCCGGTCGCGCACATTTTTCTGGCCCAGGCCGCTGCCTATGCGAGCGTAAGGAGCGGCCACCAAGCCACTGAAATCAAAATCGTAGGGCACGAGCATGACTTTGCCATCGTCTTTCATTTTTATGAGTTCCACATTCCGGCACATCACATAATCCCAGTCGGCGTTGCTTATCATGCACTGAAACATGGATACGAGCATTTCCTGCTTGCGATGGAGTGAGTCCACGGGAGTGCCCATCTCGTCTGAAATTTCGCCACCCATGCGGTGGGCCAACTCTTGGGGGTCCTCTATAAGGATGCCGAGTTGTTTGATGTTTTTGCCCCGCTGTGCGGTGTTTTCATAAATTACATTTACCAGTTGCACCCTTAAACTATGCGGGGTGAGCAGGTTGTACAGGCGATAAACGAGATACTCGCGCAGCAGCAGTTCGCGGCTTGCTTGTTTTTCGTCGAGGCATTGTGTGACAAGTTTGAGTTCATTGTAATCATTAAGCCCCCTGGCGGCGAGGTCGTTCTTTTTGAATTTCAACTTCAAAGGAGGGAAGTCGCATTTCATCAGGCGAAATTTGCCCCTGCATTTGATTTTCACAGGTATAGACCAAGCCACTTTCCGGCTTTTTTTCCAAGTAAAAAGACCGGGTAGGTACTCGTCCTGTTTGCATTTTTCAATGAGTGCATCTATATCGGCAGTGAGCCTGATTCCCGCCATATCTTTTTCTGAAATCAAATCGAAAATTCCGTTGAGAGGCAGGGTGTCCGCCACAATTTGGGGCCTGGCAAAAAGGGAATCCGGCTGTTGTGCAGACAACATGGAAGAAAGGGACACGAGGGCTGACGCCCAAAAAGTTATCTTCGCAGAGGCAAGGTGGAACATGACCAGTGTTTTAATTCACATTCTTTGGGATTCGAAATAGCCAGCGCCATTCCATGGAGTGAAGCTACTAATAATTTTTAGTAAAACCGAATCAAAGCGGCGAAGTCAGGTTTTCCAAAACCGCAAAATCAAGACTTCGGCGGCGAGGGCGAGCAGAGCCAATAAGACGCACCATTTCCACAAAATGACCCCCCGGCTACGGTCGCTGACAATTTCTGTCAAATCGGCGGCGGCGTTGGTTTTCACAATGCTCATGTTGGCCAGTGCACGTTCCTCCAATTGGGTGTCGGAAAGATAGGCGAGGTCACTTTCGCGGCGGTCGTAGTTGAAAGCAAATTTCCCAAGTGTGGAGTCCTGGTTGAGAAACAAATCGTAAAACCCGGCTTTGTGAATCTGGTTTTGTACACCAAGAAATACCTTTGAGGCGACGATACGCTGTTGCGGAATAAACTCCTCCCCTGCTCCTCGTAGCTTGTACACCGATTCCCCACCCCGTACCATGTTATCCGCCTCGATGGTTTCATCCCGTCCGATGGTATAGGCGATGGGGCGTGCCCGTGCCGAAGAAATAGCCATCTTGTAAAGCATAGGCACAAAAATTTCGCCGCTGCGGGCCAGGTTGCTGTAATCCTCTTCAAGGGGAGCAGAGCACAGGTATAAAATGCCTTGCCCGGCCTTGTACTTGCCGAGGTAGGTGGTACCATCGCGGTAGGTCAGTAGCCGCTCTTCGCCCCGGCTGGCAAAGGTGCTGAGTATAAAATTGCCTTTTGTGGCGGGAAGCTTCAGGTTGGCCGATTTGTTTTCATAAACATCTTTAAAAACAAACTCACTGGTATTTATGTCGCTCACGACTCGCTCCTGCTGCTCGAAACTTAGAAATTCGTTGGCCGGTATGCTTTCCAAAAATGCCTTGTACGCACCAATATTGGCAGATGCTGCGGGAAAAACAAGCAGGTTTCCGCCATTCTCAATGTATTGTTTTAGCTCAAACGACAACCCCGATGACAGGGAAGTCAGGCCGTTACAAATGATTAACTGATAGCCAGGGAAACTCGAATAATCCAGGTTGCGGCTCACCTGATTCGTCACCTTGAAATAGCTAATGCCCCTGAATGCGGCATCGAGATAGGTTTCAGGTGATAGCTCATTGATGACTAACACGTTGATAGATAGTGCCACATTATAGCTAAAAAGATAGGCGTCGTCGAACTGTACGGGATAATCTGTGATATCCAATTGTGCCTCGTGCCAGCCGGGTGTTTGAATTGTGATGTTAACGGTATCGGTGAGCGAACTGTTCGCCGGGATGGACAACTCACCCAAGGGCTTCGTTTCGCCGTCGTACTTCACGCCAAGTCTGATGTTTTCTGCCTTCTCGTTGCTCCAGTTTTTCACCTTCACGATGAGCGGGTTGGGCTGTTGAAGCACCTGCACTGGCGCCTCGAACCACGCACTGTCGATGCTCACGTTGCGTTCCTGTACGGCCTGCAATGGCACTAAATTAACAGCCAGCGTAGTATCTTTTACGTTTTCAATATCGGTGACGTTAGCCTGAAAGTCTGAGATGACGTAAGACACCTTGTTTTGGCCGGTGCCACTATCAAGCGCCTGTTTTTGCCGCGCCAAAATCTGGCTCAAAGACCGGACAGCGGGAGTGGCCTTTATTTCTTCAACCAATCCAATGGCTTCCTCTTTGCCCACAAGCCGTTGGTGGCGCCCTTCGAAATCATTGGTCAGAACCTGAAATCTATCCTCTACAGCATAGGCCGAAATAATTTCTCTTGCGCGCTGTTTTGCCTTTTCCACCAATGGGACATCCTGGCTCAGCGCACTCATGCTGAATGAGTTGTCCACAAAAACGCTGACTGCATTCTCCCCCTTTTTCACCTCCACATCCTGTGGGATGAAGGGCTGAGCAAAGGCAAATACCAAAAGAGCAACCGCCAGGCACCGCATGAGTAGCACCAACAAATTGCGCAATTTTTGGCGGGCACTTGTCTCTTCTTTTACCTCTTTCAGAAAGCGTACATTCGTAAAATAGACCTTTTTGAACCGCCTGAAATAAAACAGGTGAATGATGATGGGAATGGTCAGTGCGGCCAGTGCAAAAAGAAAGTTCGGGTATAAAAACTGCATGCGAAATGTTTGATTGTGGCTGTAAATGTAAAACAGCTCAGTAACGGTGAAAAATAAGTTGATTGTTTGAGGAGAACTCCAGTGCGTTTATTAATACAGTTATCCGCTTGCATAGTTTCCCCCCATTTCTGTTGGGGATGAAAGTGGTTGACCATCAAACTTGAACGAACAAAGGCTGAGTTAAATCGTGAACGTATTCTTTCACCGTAACTAAGGTGATTTTTAATTTTTTTGTGAAAAACCAGCAGTTCTCTTACGCTCTGAAGTTCCATTTGTTATAGTGCTCCCTAATTTTTCGGGATGGCGTTCAATAAAAATCCCATTCACACCAGAAAATGGAGGAATGGGACCAGAATTACACTAAAGGAACACACGTATAAGAATAGCTCTTTTACCGGTCAAAGGAATCGGATTATACTACCCCGGTGACTTCACCACCCAAAGAAATTAACTTGGCCGGTGCAACACTCAATAAAGTAATGAATAAGTGGGGCAAAAATCCGTGAATCAACTCGCCATTTTAGGGGTTTCCCACAATTGCCGGTACCGGCTATTTTTGAGGTTTTTTACTTCTCCAGCCAGTTCGCTGTTGAGTGGCGGAGCAAAGTTCGCAAAGGATCCTCTGTCGTCGAATATCTCAATATTCAACTCTTTGGCGAACACCTTGGCGAGGTCGCCGAGGTTCTGAGCATATCTCTCAGATTTCCCCAGTGCCATAAACAAATCGATGACAGCTGTGCGCACCATTTCGTATTTGTCCACCAACATGAGCATTTGCCGTTGCGACTTGCCGTTGGCTTTTTTGCCATTCATTTGCATGGCTTTTTTCAACTGTTCAGCCGAATAGCCCAACACTTCCGAGCGGAAATTCCACCAATTGGCGGCGCTGCCACTATTGCGCTCTTCGTAGGTTTTATGATGCTGCTTTTCGCAGGCTGCCTGGCAGGATACCAACCCCATGACCTTAGTGAGTTCTAGCACGGAAATTACTTGTTCGGTGGTGAGAAACTCGGTATTTTCAAACTTATTTTCTAAGTTGAAGAGCCAGTTAGCGAATTTCTGTTTGACCTTGCTTTTCGAATTCAACGTAATCATCTTGGCTAATTCCACTGACAAATAGTAATCATCCAGCAAGTTGTCCTTCGAGGGCCGTTTGGAATAATCCTTCATATATTCAGGCTTGCGGATGCCGTCGCGGAATTCATACACATCACAGAGCCATTTCTTCACGTTCGAAGAATAGTGTTGATTGGAAATTCCCAAAACCAGATGCAGATTGGAAGCAGTTACGACTTTTGTTCCTTTTTTGCTGATGAAGATTTGAAGTTCCATATGATTGCTTTATTAATGAATTCGTGGCAAAGATACAATTTTTGTTTCTCTATTAAAATTTTTAAAACAATAATTTTTAATTGAATTGGAAATTCCATTCGGAATTGACAAGGTATTTGCACCTATTTGGTGACATATTATTGGCAGTTACTTTTTGGAAATTCCTTTCAAATGTCACGCTAGTTTAATAACAACCGAATGAGGTAAATTGCTCACTTTGGTATCATTTTTATTCATATCCATCAAGCCACTTGGGCCAGGGTAGTCCCGTCATTGTCCAATATTCATTCACTGAAGCACTAGGATATTGCAGTTCGTTGAAAATATTATGGTTACTAATTAAGAATATTTTAATGTTTGGCACCAAATATGCCTGCCGTTAAGGCAAAAGGGCATTTAACCGAGGTTCCTTTAACTCCATCTATAGACCTTGGAGCACAATATGAGAAAAGCACCTAAATCCATGACGATTACCCCCACTGCTGGTGTACAGCGCAGCTTAGAGCAATTCCGGCACCTAATTCTTCATCTGCAAATGGAATGCGGTTCCGTACAGGATATTTTTAACTTTTTTCAGGAGGAGAACAGCATGGCGCAGTTCGATACACTCATGGAAATGGACCCGCAACTTATGACACAGTTGCTTGCAAGGGAATACGTACTGGAAGCCCGGCGAGAATCCACCGTTGACAAAGCCCGGAGGCATCTCGAAAAAGCCCTACAACTCGACCCTAACTGCCCGGAGGCCTGCTTGGAACTTGCCAAGCTTAGTGTCACCCCTGAATCTGCCATGATGTGGTACAAAAGGAGCATGGATGCAACTCTCGAACTCCTAGGTCCCAACATGATGCACGAAATGTTGGAAAAATTTAAAAAGAATCCATGGCAGCAAGTCGAAATTCACACCTTTATAAAAGCTAAAGCCAGCCTTGCAGAAAAACTTTTCCAGAATGGCTACTTTGAAACTGCAATTGGTCATTTTGAAGAACTTCTGGAACTGAACCCCAGCGACGACCTGAATATCCGGCAATTCCTTATGGTGTCATATTTACAGGAAAACAGATGCGAAAATGCAGCGCAGCTTTTTCAAAGATTTCGTGGCGACTGTGCCGCATCCTGGCTCTTCTGCAAGGCTTTGTTGCAATACAAATTAGAGGGCAATACCCGTCGCAGCAGGAGATCGTTGTGCAGGGCATTCAAGCGCAACTTATGGGTACCCGTTTACCTTCTTGGCTTGAAAACAATGCCCGCCAGTAAGTTGCCCCTTAAAAATAATAATTGGAAAGTGGGCAGCAAGGAGGAAGCCGTGGATTGTGTGAAATGCATCGCCTTTGCCTTCTGCGACGATGCGAATGCGATGACATGGATGTGGGAAGAGTTGAAATCTTTGATGTAATTTTCCCCCAATTTCAAGTAGGCGCCTAACCGGTCATTCCTGTGCGCGCTTTGTACAAAAATTCGGCGATTTTGAAATCGAGCTCTACGTCAATGTCTTGAGCCTCTTCTTTTGGTATTTCCAGCAAGTAGGGCCGGTCGCCAATACGATTATGCCTCCGCGTTAAAATCTCTTTTGTAAAAATGTACAGGCAGGAATTTTCCTCATAGATGGGAGGCAGATCCTGCGTCCGCAATAAGATATTCGGGTTGTGATTGAGAGCCCTCCCCAACTCATCCCAAAGCCGCGTTTGTAACCTGGTCACCGTAAAGAGCGAATCATAAACCGGGAAAATCTTCAAGAAAATATCCACAGCTTTATGCACAGAGGCTGCCGAGAGCAGTGGATTAGTGCTATGGGTCTGCAAAAAGAACTCAGCATCCAACTGGTTAATAGTATTAAGTAGCACATCGTTCATGGGTATCTCTCCCGCCCGCAGGTTTACCGGCCGTTTCATCAGCGTTACATCGGGGAAATTCGCGGCAGCATCTTCTAAAATCACAGGGCTATCAGTATCAATTACCACCTGTGTGATGGCCTTGCAGGCCAACAGACTTTCGATGACGTAGTGATAAAGCGGTTTGCCGTCGAAATCCCGGTAGTTTTTTCCCGGGATCCTTTCGCTGTTGTGCCGCATGGGAACAATGGCTGCGATTTTCATTTTGCTTGAATCCTCTTGGTTTTAATAATAAAATAGCTCCGGAGTATTGTACTCCCCGAAGCTAATAGGGTTTAGTTTGAAGGGATGATTCTTTAACGCATTACTGCGATTGCAGCGGGACGCCTCCTCCTGCGCCACCGGTGCCTACCATAAAAGTGGCAGCGATACAGAGGACCAACAATGCGATAGCCAATCCCCAGGTAATTTTTTCAATCAAATCGGCAGAGCGGGCAGCACCAAACATTTGATTGGCGGCAGAACCTCCAAAGGTAGCATCCACGCCACCACCTTTCGGATTTTGAATAAGAACAGCAGCTATGAGGAAAAAGGCAATTGCTGCAATTAAAATCGTCATTAAAACCATGATAATTCGGGTATTTTGGTAACTGCGAGTCTATTGGTTGTAGCCTTTATTTTTGTTCAGACACAATAGATAGAGAACGCAGAGACGCCTTGAACTATTTATTCTTTAGCTCTGTAATTTTGGCGGCAAAGAAAATGCTTTTTTCGGGATATTGCAAGCATAATCGCTCATACATTGAGATGGCTTTATCATAAAGGCCCTGGGCCTCCAATAATGCGGCCAAAGTCTCGCTTGCCACTCCGAAATCTTCAGCAATACTTCGGGCTGCTACTGCTCTCGCCTCATCTATGACGGGAGGCGACTGTTCTTCTCCCACCTCCTCCCTTTCATCTTTTCCTGAGTGTTCCTGAATACGGATAGAGAGTGATTGGACCTCCGGCGGTCTAAACTGTAGTAACCAACTATTGAATGAAGACTTTGGAATCGGTTGAAGCGCTTCCTCGTCGTTCGTGATTTCCAAGGGAACTGACTTTTTCTGAATAGTGACGGGAGACTGGAGACTGCGCTCTACATTATCCCCAGAAATTTCACCAGCAATTGCTGCCAAGTCTTCAATGACGGCTAAAATGGCCGCTGCATCTACAACGCTATCCCAAAGAGGGCTGAGGATATCGAGGGCCACATCCTGCGGCCCTGGCTCACCCTCCTCCGAAAGGTTTTCGATTAGTGTTGCCGGTTCAGAGGCCTCTGGTTCCTCGACTTCGTCCGGGCTATTTTCGCTGCCTTCTACCTCATCAAGTAAAACAGTATCCGAAAAGGTGTCCCTATCCTCAGGTATCACAAAGCCACTTGGAAGATTTTCTAAAAAATCGAAGTCTTGTTTTTCGTCTGAAACGGATTCAACCTGAAAATCATCCGTACTAAGGTTTTGAATTTTGGAAAGGTTCCCTTCTGTTGGAACCTGTTCCTGTGCCATAGGCACCTCTGCAACCGCCGGATTAGACATTTCATCCTCTATGGCAGATAGGTCTTTCAATTCGAGGAAATCTTCGCCAAGGGCGTAATTTTCCTGTTCACAGCGCAACCGATTGTGGAGTTTTATCAGGTCACGCAACT
>SCUG01000027.1 GCA_004297645.1 Saprospiraceae bacterium
ATTCATTGCCCTCACTATTTGTACTAAGCCTATTTGGTTCTGGCTGCATCCCGATTACTCGGATGGCTAAAGTTTAATAGCAAATGTCAAATGGACAAAACCTGGCGTTCAAAAGTATAATGAGCGAAGGATGGTGGAAAAATAAGAACTTGTTGGCACTTCAATTGGCAGGGGCAAAAAAAAGTCGCACCAGATAGTGCGACTGCTAATTAACAATTTATAATCTCATGAAAATAAACGATTGAACTATTAACTACCATTTTTGCGACTTTGTTTCACAGGGACTGACTAAAACGCAACCGATACTACTTAATAACTAAGCTTTAACGAAAAAACTGGGGAATGAAGGGGATTACAAAAGCTGACATCCTAAAAGTAAGGAAGACGGCTGGCCAAGACCAGCAGGATGCACTTGTGTTGGAGGAGCCGCTCGAAATCAGGTTAGGCTTCGAAAAAGAGGGCATCCGGCACCAGAAAAGCATCTCGGTGACCATGCGCACGCCCGGAGACGACGAGGAGTTGGCGCTGGGTTTTCTGTTCACTGAAGGCATCCTTTCTTCGCTGTCACAAATTCAAAATATCTCGCGGGCAGCGACCCGTTGGCCGGAGGCCAAAGAAAACGTCATTGTCATTGAATTGAATGGGCACCAGGAGTTAAACTTCAAAAGATTGGAGCGTCATTTTTACACCACCTCTTCGTGCGGGGTTTGCGGCAAGGCCTCCATCGAAGCCATCCGGGTGCAGGGGCGCTTCGAGATTCCGGATAATACACCACAAGTTGAGGCAGCTTTGCTCCACACCCTTCCCGGCCAGTTGCTCCGGCACCAGTCGGTGTTCGATTGCACGGGTGGGCTGCACGCTGCCGCATTGTTCGACAAGCAGGGCCGCCTGCTGATGGCCCGCGAGGACATTGGCCGGCACAACGCCCTCGACAAACTCATCGGCGCTGCCTGGCAGCAGGATATGTTGCCGCTCCAAGACCACCTCATTTTGGTGAGTGGCAGGGCGGGCTTCGAGTTGGTGCAAAAATCGGTGGTGGCAGGCGCCCCGCTGTTCGCCGCAGTGGGCGCACCATCGAGCCTCGCCGTGGAGCTGGCCACCGAGGCAGGCATGACGCTGATAGGCTTTTTGCGCAACGAACAATTCAATATTTACACGCATCCCGAACGGGTGATTTTACAATCCGGGCTTTGAACCAGCTTTCTGATTTGCTATTTTTACCACCCCGTTTTCAACGGCATACGAACTTTAATTCATCATCACTTTTTTTAAAAAAAAACTGACCTAATGGGAAAAGGAGACAAAAAATCTACCCGCGGTAAAATCTGGAGAGGCTCTTACGGCAAGACCCGCAACAAAAAAACCAACCGCTCGCACGAGCCTAAGAAAATAGAGAAGAAATCTGCCTGATGCCGAAGGGTTGGCTGGCACCAGGCCCAGCCGCCGTCATCAACCCGGCGGCATTCACCGCCTCTAATTTCAATGGCAAAATAGAGTTGATTAGACCTTCCTCCAACGGGGCATCTATCCTGATGTAGTTGTCCGTGAAGCCCGACATCCTGCCGGGTTCCGTGCTGTTTTCAAACAAAACGGGCCGGGTTTCGCCGAGGTGCTGCCCGTAAAAATAGCGCCGTTTTTTCTCCGATAAAATGGTGAGCATTTCGTTGCGGCGGCGGCGCCCGGCGAGGGGCACGGCATCCGGCATTTCTGCGGCCAGCGTGTTCGGGCGCTCGGAGTAGGTGAAGACGTGCAGGTACGACACGTCCATTTCATTGATAAAACGGTAGGTCTCCAAAAAGTCCTCTTCCGTCTCGCCGGGGAAACCCACGATGACATCCACGCCGATGCAGCAGTGCGGCATCAGCGATTTGATGTGCGCCACCCGTTCGGCGTAAAGCTCCCGGCGGTAGCGGCGGCGCATGGCTTGCAGTTGCCTGTTGTTGCCGCTTTGAAGGGGGATATGGAAATGCGGCATGAACCGCCCGGACTGCGCCACGAATTCGATGACCTCGTTGGTGCAGAGGTTCGGCTCGATGCTGGAAATGCGGAAGCGTTCGATGCCGTCCACCCTGTCCAATTCCCGGATGAGGTCAATGAACAGGGCCTCTTTCTTTGGCTTGGCGCCCTCGATGACTTCGGTGCCGTTGCCGAAGTCGCCGAGGTTGACGCCGGTGAGCACGATTTCCTTCACGCCCAACTCCGCAATTTTCCGGGCGTTGGCGACGGCACTTTCCACGGTGTCGCTGCGGCTGTTGCCCCGCGCCATGGGGATGGTGCAAAAGGCGCACTTGTAGTCGCAGCCATCCTGCACTTTGAGGAAGGAGCGGGTGCGGTCGCCGAAGCTGAAGGCCCCGGTGAAGTTGCTCGCTTCTTTTACCTCGCCGGCCTGCACCATGCCTTTGCCGGGGGCTTTTTCGAGGTGCTCCACAAATTCGAGAATGCGGAATTTTTCGGCAGCGCCGAGCACTAAGTCCACACCGGGGATTTCTGCGATTTCTTTCGGTTTCAATTGGGCATAACACCCGACGACGACCACCTTCGCCTGCGGCGAAAGGCGCAGCGCCCGCCGCACGATTTGGCGGCACTTGCGGTCGGCAAAGTCCGTCACTGAGCAGGTGTTGATGACGTAGATGTCGGAGCCTTCCCCGAACTTCACCTCCTGGTAGCCGGCGTCCCCGAAGAGCCTGCCGAGGGTGGAGGTCTCGGAGTAGTTCAGCTTGCAGCCGAGGGTGTGGAAGGAGACTGTTTTTGGCGTGGACATGGTGGTTGAAATAAGGTAGAGGATTCAGGGGGCAAAGGTAAATGAAAGTTAAGAGGTGGCTTGAATGCTTCCTGACTTTCCCTCAAAATCCCCAGATAGGCCTCATTGGCGGCTTGCCTGACCCCGATAGCTATCGGGGGGCGGCTGGCTGGAGTTGACGACTTTTTCCATGACCGGGCCGCCGGTGAGGAACCACGAGCGCACCCACTACGATGGAGGTGTTGATGAGTCTTGGGGGAATTTTTTGACTGCTTCGCTTTTTGCGGGGATGGCGGGGAGGTAGGCGGTGGCTGTTTCGGGGAGGGGCAAGACGTAATGATATTTCTGGTGATGGGCTGAAATACATCTGAGAATTTCCTTTACAAAGTTGGAAGACACCGGCACGCTCAGCCCGTCTGAAAAAAAACTCAACCAAATGGAGTTTACGAACCCACTGTAAGCGTTTCCCTGAGCATTCTTGCAAACTCTTCGCCCCGAATGACATTGAATTTTGGAAACCCCACAGGGTGCGCAGTGGCGTGAAATCCTTGTCGTAGCTGACGATGTAATGAACGCCTGCGGCAAAAGCGCAATCCACAAATTTATTGTCGTCAGGGTCTTTGGCGATGAGGTTGAGGCGGAAATGGGGTTCCTGATGCTTCACAACGGGCAGCATTTGAAGCGCCTGCAAAAACCAAAGCACGGTGGCAGGGCTGTAAAATTCCCGCACTTTCTCTTCATACTCCAAATAGATTTCAGTGGAAAGGTACAACTCGTATTCGCCTCGGAACAGGGCATCAAGAATGATGCGGCAAGGCGACCATGTGGGCAGTGCGTTCAAAACCACATTCGTGTCCAGGACGACTTTCAGCATGGAGGCTACAACTGTTTTTGCAGTATTTGTTGCAGATTTTCGGGTGTGTAGCCTTTGGCTTCGGCTGCCTTGTCGGCTTCCACCCTGGCTTTTTCCAGCAAATAGCGGGCAATGACAAATTTCAATTCTTCCAGATGGGCGTCGGGTACCCCGGCGGCGAAGAGTTTCAACAATTCTACCTGGACGTTGCTAAGGCTTGGTTGAACAGTGGCTTGCATGGAATTTTCTTTTGAGTTACGAAATTAGGCTTTTTGCGGGAAGAAGAAAATATTTTCCACCACGAAAGCGCCGGTAAGGAAACCACGAGCGCACCCACTGCGTGGAGCGGGGAGGAAGTCTTGGGGGAATTTTTTGACTGCTTCGTTTTTTGCGAGGAGGGCGGGGAGGTATGCGGTGGCTGTTTCGAGGAGGGCATGGGTTTGAAACGATTGGCAAATGTTGGCGCATCAGGTATTTCGCCGGGCCTTTCCAAAGTTTTATTTATTCCTCTTCTTCTTCTTGCCCAAGAATTTCCTCCAGCTTCTTTTGCAACTCCTCCCGATTGGGCAGGTAGAGTTGGTATTTGGTGACGAATAAGTTGCTGTTGAGATTTTTCATGGCATAACGCACCACCATTTCATCTTTTTCCCTCGCCAGTACAATGCCGATGGGCGGGTTGTCGCCTTCGGTGTTTTCTTCTTCCTCGAAATACCCGAGGTACATGTTCATTTGACCCACGTCAGCGTAATCCGCTTCCCCTTTTTTCAGGTCTATCAGCACAAAACACTTGAGGATGCGGTGGTAAAATACAAGGTCAACCCGATAGTCCCTGTTGCCTAACGGAACCCGATATTGTTGCCCGACAAATGCGAATCCTTTGCCTAATTCAAGCAGGAATTGTCGCAGTTGGACAATGATGCGCTCCTCTAACTCGCTTTCACTGAAGTGGTAAGGTTCCGGTATTTTAAGAAAATCCAGCACATAAGGCTCCCTCAGCAGGTCTTCGGGCTTCTCCAAAGATTGACCCCGCTGCGACAATTCAAGTATTCCTTCTTTGTCCCGGCTCAACGCCAACCGATGAAACAACATGGACTTTTTTTGTCGTTTCAGTTCCCGCACATGCCAGTTTTCACGCACCGCTTGTTTTTCATAAAAACCACGTTCAAGCGGGTCGTCTATCTTCAACAACTCGAAAATCAGCCCCCATGACAATTTTGGAGACACTGTCTCCAAAATTGGGTATCGCAAATAAAACAACCGCATGTAATTGATATTCGTATGGCTGAAACCCCGACCGTGCCGGAGGGTCAAGTCAGCCGAAAGGCGTTTCAAAAGCGCCGTTCCATAAGTGGCTTTCTCTCTCCCCTCTTGCTCGAACTCCACGATGTATTGACCGATTTGCCAGTAGGTGGCAAGCATGGTCTGGTTGGCGACTACGGCAACCTTTCGCAGTCCGGCTTCGTAAGTCACGCTGATTTGCTCGACTAAATGGTCATATTGTTTGTTTGTTAGTTCCATATTGGGCTGCCTTTTTCAAGGATGCGTTGATTTTTCATGGTCTGTTGTTTTTGACTGCTTCGTTTTTTGCGGGGAGGGCGGGGAGGTAGGTGGTGGCTGTTTCGAGGAGGGGCATGGGTTACTTGTTTTGAAAGTTTTGGAGAATTTGCTGGTAGCGAGCCTCGCCGATGCGTTCCTTTATCGCACCGAGGTAGCTGGCAGGAACCTTTACATTTGGCGAGCCTATTTGTTGAAAAATGTCATGCGCCTGCGCCAGTAAGAGCACGGCTTCTTCCAAACGGTTTTGCTCGAACAGCATCGCTCCCACGTTTGTCAAGTTCGTCGCTATGCCGTGGATGTCGCCGATTTCCTGCATGATTTTCAAACCTTGTTGCAAATACTTCAGCGCAGTTTCAAAGTTGCCAAGATGACGGTATGCCAAACCAATGTTGCTCAAGGTCTGCCCCTCGCCCTGTCGGTCGCCGATTTCCTGCTGGATTTTCAGGCTTTGCTGCAAATACTTCAGCGCCGTGTCGTAGTCGCCTTTGACCTCAAAGATTTGGCTGATGTTGTTCAAGGTCACTCCCTCGCCCTGCCGGTCGCCGATTTCCTGCTGGATTTTCAGGCTTTGCTGCAAATACTTCAGCGCCGTGTCGTAGTCGCCTTTGACCTCAAAGATTTGGCTGATGTTGTTCAATGTCCTCCCCTCGCCCTGCCGGTCGCCGATTTCCTGCGTGATTTTCAGGCTTTGTCGCAAATACTTCAGCGCCGTGTCGTAGTCGCCTTTGGCGTGGGCGGTTGTGGCTAAGTTGTTCAAGGCTCCCCCCTCGCCCCGCCGGTCGCCGATTTCCTGCGTGATTTTCAAGCTTTGTTGCAAATATTTCAGTGCCATGTCATAGTGGCCTTTGGCATAGTGGATTTGGCTGATGTTGTTCAAGGTCGCCCCCTCGCCCTGCCGGTCGCCGATTTCCTGCTGGATTTTCAGGCTTTGCTGCAAATACTTCAGCGCCGTGTCGTAGTCGCCTTTGGCTGAGTGGATTTGGCTGATGTTGTTCAAGGTCGTCCCCTCGCCTTGCTGGTCGCCAATTTCCTGCTGAATTTTCAAACTTTGCTGCAAATACTTTATCGCCGTGTCATAGTCGCCTTTGGCTGAGTGGATTTGGCTGATGTTGTTCAAGGTCGTCCCCTCGCCCTTCCGGTCGCCGATTTCCTGCCTGATTTTCAGGCTTTGTTGCAAAAACAAAAGCGCCTGCTCGTAATCGCCGGTTTTGAGGTGCAGGTAACCGATGTTACCCAAAGCCCTCCCATTTCGTGCCGGGCTGATGTTTTTTGCCAGCACGTTTTGGTTTAGCTCCAACACTTTTTGGTTGAAGCCAATTCTTGCATAAAACTTCTGCAAGCGGAAGGAAGCACTCGCAAACGGCTCCCACGCCTCCGCCATTTCGAAGTAGGCGACAGCCAGGTTGTAGGTTTCAACGTCTTTCTGATTTTCATAAAACTCGCCCGCCTTCAAAGCCCACGCCATTCGCTCCTCCCTCGCCACCTTGTTTTTCAAAACCCACTCCCTCGTCAACCGATGCACTTCAAACTCCCCGCCCTCTTCCAAAAAACAAACCGACCACTCGTGCAGCGACTGCAATGTACCGGCGGCTTCAGCCGCCGAGGTGGGAAGGTCAGGGGCGGCATCGGCGGCTGAAGCCGCCGGTACATTCAAGACGGCAACCAAAGCCGCCGGTTCGGTGCGGGCAATAAAAATGGAGGCGACCTTGAAAACCGCCTGCTCCTCCGCCGTCAGCCGCTGCCAGACTTTTTCCAGCAGCAGGTTGTCATACACCTTCTCTTCCACTTGGTCGAGCGGCACGTCGAGGGCTTGCCAATCGAAGCGCACGTCCTTTTTCAGCAGGCTTTCCAGAAACTCGTACCCTCTCGGATGCCCGTCCAAGCGGCGGAACAGCGCTTTCCGCCCATCCATGGGAATTTTGCGCAACACGGGGGAGAAGTTGGTCAGTCGGTATTGCTCGGCGTAGCCCATTTTGTCGAGCGGGAGGTGCTCCACCCACTGGTCGAAACCAGCGATTTTGTAACGGGTGGTGAAGAGCAGGTGGCAGCCGGACGGCGCATTTTCGCAGAGGTGCACCAGGAACGTCCGCAAGCCTTCGCTGCCGATGGCTTGCTGTAGAGCGCCGTCTTCGCCTTGCTGCACGTCCTCGAAGTTGTCGAACAGGATGGTGGTTTTGCACTTGCTGAGGTAATTGTTCATCATCACTTTCAGCTTGGCGATGGGGTCTGTTTGGGGGTCATCCAGCCTTTTCTTGATGTCGTCAAGCACGCTTTTGTCAGAGTTCGATTGCTCGAAGCGCTCCAGCAGCTTGTCGAGGATGTGCTTCTCATTGATTTGATGCCCGTTGCGAAAGATGAGGAGTTGGGGCTTGTCGCCCCGGTCTCGATAGTCATTGATGAAGGCTTCGGCGAGGGTGGTCTTGCCCAAGCCGCCCAGCCCGTGAATGCAGACGTGTTTTCCGCTGTCAAAGAAGCGGCGCAGCAGGATGCGGTACTTTTTCCTTCCGATAAATCCTTGCCCGATGAGGCGGGTGTGGTCTTCCTCCACGAAGCGGCTGCGCACGTTAAAGTCGGCGGACGGGTCGTAAGGCTTGTGCTTGTCCACCGGCGCTCCGACGTGCTGGTTGAGCCAGACGACCGGCGTGAACCACTCTGCCGGGTGAGGGTGAAGCGGCTCGCTTTTTCTTTTTTCCAAAACGTCCTGCCAGAGCGTCTCCCTCGCGCTGTCGAGCGCAGTGGTGAGGGTCTCACATTTGGCGAGGCGCTCGTAAAGGGCGGATGTGAAGCGCTTCGCCCCTTCGTCGGTCACGGGGAAGCGCATGGCAACAATGGCGGGCACGCCGCAGGCAGGCGCCAGCTCTTCCACCACGCCGGTTTTTTCCGTTGAATTTTCAAGGGTGGTTGTGCCGCAGACGGAAGTTTCGCAGGCGCTGAGGATAATCAGTTGGAGGCATTGATGCCGCCGCAGGGTTTCGCCGAGTTGCTTGCCGGAAATTACCTGCACGTTGCCTTTCTCGTCCTCCATGTACAGTTTGCCCTGCTGCACGTCGGGGTCGAAACTGCCGTGCCCGCTGACGTGCAGGATGTCGTGGCGGCGGTCGGCAAGCGCTTTATTGATTTCGGAAAGGGAAGCGTTGTCGAGGAATTCGATGACGATTTTGGGCTTGTTGTCTTCGGTGGCTTCGAGCCAGCCGACGGCTTCGATGAGCTTGCGCTGCTCGTCTTCGATTTCGAGCATCTTGTCTCGCTCCGAGAGGTTTTCGGGCAGGGCGGTGACGAAGAGCATTTTCAGCGGGGCGGCGCTGCCGGTTTTTCCGCTCACTTCGAAGTTGGCAAGGGTTGGCTCCAGTGTGCGGATAATGCCAAAATTGCTGACGGCGAGACTTTGCTTGGCTTGACCGGGGGCGGGCGGAAAGAGGTGCGGGATGACCATTTCCCATGGCAGGTTTTTCACTCGCACGTCGTCGGTGGAGATGACGAGCAGCAGTTCTTTTTCTTCCACCTTCCGCCTTTGCAACAGGCTGATGAAATCCTGGCACACCGTGCCGATGTCGCCAGAGAAAAAGGTTTGGAAAAGAGCTTCTGAAAGCTGGTCTTCCTCGAAACGGGCTTGGGCTGCTAAGTCGAAGACACCTCGCAGGTGCGACTCAGTGTTGCGCCGCCGGGTCTCCTGGTAGTTTTCCAATTGCCGGAAAAGACTTTTGGGAATGTCGAGCACCACTTTTTCTTTGAGCAAAGGCATGCCCGCTTCTCCGAACTTGACTCCACCTGTGTGCCGGGACTTGACAGAAAGCTGGAGGTCGAATTCGTTGCCCGCATCGCTCCGCCGCTCGATGCGCAGGAAAAGAATGGCGTACTGGAAATCCTCGAAGAGATTGTAGATAACGTCGCCGATGTGGACGTTGCCACCGGCGTTGAGGGATGCGCCGGGATAGGCGATATTTTTATAGAGGTCAGGCATGGGGCAGGGCTTTATAAGGAGCCAAGATAGAAAAAATGAGTGTAAGTTACCTCGTCAAATACATATACCGCTGCTATCCAACTCCCTGAAAAACGGGTCGCTCAAATCCCGGATAAACTATTCCGTTGCTTTAGGCGAGGTAAATGTGTTAAACCATCGTATGAGGATTGACCCATTTCAAGCCGGGGATTTTACGGAAATCCTCCTCGTTGCGTGTAACGACGGTGAGGTCATGGGTCAGGGCGGTCGCTGCGACAACGGCATCAGGCAACTTGGTTTTATGATTTCGCCTGATTTGAATGGTTAGAAGGATGATGTCTTCCGACAAGGGAATGATTTCGACTGTGTCCATAAGTTCCTCGAAAGGGACGAGGTCAGCAGGGTCGGGTGGGTTGAAACTCAAAACCTCTATCCGGTTGATGACAGACATTGCCACTTCATTGTCAACAGCACTGTCCAGCCAGGCAATGGCTTTGGCTGGCAAAATAGCGCCGATGTAGTCAATGGCGGCATTCGAGTCGAGTAAATAAAGTTTCACCGCCATTCTTCACGCATTTGGGCCAGCTGTTGATGGAGCTGTTTGGCGGTTGCCGGTGAAATGCGCCCTGCAAAACGGCTTTTGCGGGTCGTTTTTCCAGCAGGCTGTTTTTCCGGAAGGAGGAGCTTTAGGATTTTGAGCCGCTCGAGATTGCGAAGCAATGCCAGGGCTTCTTCCTGCAATAGTTCTACGGTAATAGTCATTGTTCAGAAATTTTTTCAAAAATACGCCATCTCATCCAAAAATGGTCAAGTCGTTTAGCACCCTGAAATTCAGCGAACTCACTACCGCGTCAAATACATGTTCCGCTGGCTGTCCAACTCCCTGAAAAACGGGTCGCTCAAATCCCGGATAAATGCAATCGCCTCGCCGGTGGATTTCATCTCCGGCCCTAAGTTTTTGTCCACGCCGGGGAATTTGTCGAAGCTGAACACCGGTACTTTTATGGCGAAGCCTTTGGGCTGCGGCTTGATTTGAAAATCCTTCAGTTTGTGGGTGCCGAGCATGACTTTGGTGGCGATGTTGAGGTAAGGCACACCGTAGGCTTTCGAGATGAACGGCGTGGTGCGGCTGGCCCGCGGGTTAGCCTCGATGACGTACACTGTTTCTCCCTTCACGGCAAACTGGACATTTATCAGGCCTTTAATATTCAAAGCCTTGGCCAGCTTTTCCGAGTATTCCACCATCGTATTCACGGCATTGACGGAGAGGCTGTAAGTGGGCAAAACGGCGCTGCTGTCGCCCGAGTGGATGCCCGCCGGTTCGATGTGCTCCATGATGCCCATGACGTGTACCTCATCGCCATCGCAAATGGCATCTATTTCGGCTTCTTTTGCCCGGTCGAGAAAGTGGTCAATCAGTACTTTGTTGTCGGGCGTTTTTTTGAAAATGGAAAGCACGTGCTGTTCCAGTTCCCGGTCGTTGATGACGATGCGCATGTCCTGCCCTCCAAGTACATAACTCGGGCGGACGAGCACCGGGTAGCTTATTTCATTGGCAATGCGCAGGGCTTCTGTGGCGTCGTTTGCCATGCCGTAATTGGGGTAGGGAATGCCCAGTTCCTTCAGCAGGCCGGAGAAAGCGCCCCGGTCTTCGGCCAGGTCCATACTGGGAAAGCTGGTGCCGATGATGTGGATGCCTTTTTTGTAAAATGTTTCCGCGAGTTTCAGCGCCGTTTGGCCGCCGAGTTGGACGATGATTCCTTCGGGTTTTTCCAGTTCGATGATTTCTTCGATGTGCTCCCAAAAGACCGGCTCGAAGTAGAGTTTATCGGCCACGTCGAAATCGGTGGAGACGGTTTCCGGGTTGCAGTTGACCATGATAGCCTCATACCCGGCCTCCCGAATGGCGAGCACGCCGTGCACGCAGCAATAGTCGAATTCGATGCCTTGCCCGATGCGGTTGGGGCCAGAGCCAAGCACGATTATTTTCTTTTTATCGGAGGGGATGCTCTCGTTTTCGTGGTCGAAAGTGGAGTAAAAATAGGGCGTCTTCGCCTCGAACTCGGCGGCACAGGTGTCCACCATTTTGTAGGTCCGGCGAATGCCGGCCTTTTTCCGGGCGGCGTTCACCTGGTGTTCTTCCAGGCGCATGAGCCAGGCAATCTGGGCGTCGGAATACCCCATTTCTTTCAGCTCGCGGAAGAATGGCTCTGGAATATCTTCGGGCATGTTGTAGCGCATCAGCTCGTGTTCAGCGTCCACCAGCCGTTTAATTTGCTCGATAAACCAGGGGTCTATCCTGGTTAATTTGTGGATGGTGCGGTCGGGCACGCCGAGGCGCAGGGCGTCCTTGAGGCGGAAGATGCGGTCTTCGGTGGCTTCTTCGAGGCGCTTGAGAATGTCTTCCGTGCGCACCCATTCCTTCATGTCGGCACCCAAGCCCTGGCGGCCATTTTCCAAAGACTGACAGGCCTTCTGCAAGGCTTCGAGGAAGTTGCGGCCAATGGCCATCACCTCGCCAACCGATTTCATCTGGAGGCCAAGTCGTGGGTCAGAACCGGGGAATTTGGAGAAATTCCAGCGGGGCATTTTTACAATGACGTAATCTAAGGTTGGCTCGAAAAAGGCCGAGGTGCTTTTGGTAATCTGGTTTTTCAGTTCGTCGAGGTGGTAGCCGATGGCTAATTTGGCGGCGATTTTGGCAATCGGGTAGCCCGTTGCCTTGCTCGCCAACGCCGAGGAGCGGCTCACCCGCGGGTTTATTTCAATGACGATGAGTTCTTCCGTTTCGGGGTTTTGTGCAAACTGAATATTGCAGCCTCCGGCGAAATTTCCAAGCGAGCGCATGGCCTGAATGGCTTGGTTCCGCATGCGCTGATAGGCCGTGTCGGAAAGCGTCATGGCAGGGGCCACTGTGATGCTGTCGCCGGTGTGAATGCCCATGGGGTCGAAGTTTTCCACCACGCAAATGATGACGACGTTGTCGTTGGCATCGCGCAAAAGTTCCAGTTCGAACTCTTTCCAGCCGAGCACCGCCTTTTCTACCAATACTTCATGGGTCGGGGACACGGTGATGCCATGCCGCAATGCCTCATCGAATTCTTCTTCTTTATGTACAAAAGCGGCACCCGTCCCTCCCAGCGTGTATGAAGGCCGGATGACGAGCGGGAACCCGATTTTTTGCGCAGCTTCTTTCCCCTCCAAAAAAGAATTGGCAATGACGGAGGGTGCCACTCCCAGCCCCTGTTTCACCATGTGTTGCCGGAATGCCTCCCGGTTTTCAGTCAGTTCGATGGCATGAATGTCCACCCCAATCATGCGCACGCCGTACTTTTCCCAAATGCCGAGCTTGTCCACCTCAATGGCGAGATTGAGGGCGGTTTGGCCTCCCATTGTGGGCAACACGGCATCTATCTGGCGCTCCTGTAGAATGTGTTCGACGCTCTCCACTGAAAGCGGCAGCAGGTACACATGGTCGGCAGTGACCGGGTCGGTCATGATGGTGGCGGGGTTGGAATTGATGAGGGACACCTCGATGCCTTCTTCCCGCAGGGAACGACTGGCCTGCGAACCGGAATAGTCAAACTCGCAAGCCTGCCCAATAATGATGGGGCCAGAGCCGATGATGAGGACGGATTTGATGAATTTATCTTTGGGCATGATGGATGGTGGTTGGTCTGGACTGCCAAAAAAAGACTTCAGGAGTCTTGGCTCGACAACTGAAGTCTGGCTTCGGAATTTCGGAGCGCGAAAGTAGTGTGAAAAACCGGCGTGACAAAAGCCACCCAAGGGTTTATTCCAGTCCGTATTTGTCTATGAGAAAAACCAAGCTCGTAATGGCCGCTGCACCGAGTTCTAACTCCCGCTCGTTCACCGATTCAAATACGTCGGTAGGTGCGTGATGATAGTCAAAGTATCGCTGTGCGTCTGGCTCAAAGCCAATTAGAAAAGTCCCTGAGTCGTTGAGGTGCGAAATATCTGCTCCGCTGCCACCTTTTTTAAAGTGCAAATCGTAAGGTTCCATCAGGGGCAGCCAAGATTGTGCAGACGCAAATCTTTGCCCGAAATTCTTCGAATTTTCATCAAAGGTAAAACCACGCGGTGTAAACCCACCCCGGTCCGACTCGATAGCGGCGAGATTGATTTCGCCCTTTTCTTTAGCCACCTCCGCATAAGCTTCACCCCCGCGAGAGCCATTTTCCTCGTTCATAAACAACACGCACCGGATGGTTCTTTTCGGTTGGTACCCCAACTGTTTCATTAGCCTCAATACTTCCATGGACTGCACGCAGCCTGCACCATCATCGTGTGCCCCTTCACCCACATCCCACGAGTCTAAGTGGCCACCGATGACGATGATTTCGTCTGGTTTTTCCCGGCCTTTTATTTCACCAATGACGTTGTAAGACTTCTTGTCCTCGTATGTTACGGAAGTGGTGCGCATGTAAACCTCCACTGTACCCAACTGCAACAAGTTGCTCAACAATTCCGCATCGTTGGTGCTAATGGCGACGGAAGGAATTTTCTTCACGCCGTCTTTATAATACATGCCGCCGGTATGCGGCACATCATTATGGCCGGAGGCCATGGAACGAACCAAGATGCCCACTGCACCGTACTTGGCAGCCTCAATGGCTCCATTGACTCGCTGCCCAACCGCCCCGCCGTATGCTTGAAAGGTGTTGAGCAAGGTGGCATCGAATGGCCGGTTGTAAAAAACGATTTTCCCTTTGATGACGTCTTCTCCAAAACTCTCCAGTTCTTCGAAGGTTTTGACTTCCATCACTTCCGCTGATATCCCCTCTGGCCCCGTGCCTACCGAGCCACCCAATGCCAGGGCATCGAGGGCTACAGTACCCATCGCGGACTGACAAATGCGCACTACCTCATTCTCCCCGCGTACCCAATGCGGCACCATGCAGGGCTGCAACCAAACAGAGTCGAGGTGAATGGTATCAAGCACCTGTTTGGTGTATTCGACCGCTGCCGCCGCTTGTGGCGAGCCACTCAATCTCGCCCCCACATCTTTTGTCAAATGATGCAGCCATTGGTAGGTTTCCCCTTCTGTGAGCGCTTTATCATAAATCCGTCTAATGAAAAATGCATCTTCATCCGACGTTATTTGCCCACATAATGGTGTGCTAAAAGTAGCCAATACACTAACGAATGCAGCAAAAAACAGGGTCTGAACATTTGTTGTTGATCTCATAAAACTAAAGTTGTGACGCGGTGAAAAAATGAAGTTTTAGCAGGTTATGCCAATGTACCAAAAGACGGCCATTCGCCAGCTACTTGAATATAATTCTATACCTTCCTGAATTCCCGGAATGATGTTCTGCCATTTTAAACAACTACAAGTACATCATAACTCTCTGGTTTCTCTGAATTTCTGAGGGCACGAAAAAAAATTAAAAAAAAATAGCAATGTTTTGTGTGTTTGCACTAAATCATTTTAAATTTGCAAGCCGCAAACTAATCGTAGCTTTTACACAAAGCTGAGTATAATTGCCCGGTTTCCGGGCAAAGAAAATAATTTGGTTTTATTTGGTTAGGGCTGAGGTAGTGCATTTTGCACTGCCTCTTTTTTTTATCCCGAAATGTAAGAAACGAATCAATTACATTCGGAAAAACTTTTCTTCTCCGTTGAGTATCCTTTTTTCATAATTATCGTCCTAAAGTGCCTAACCCCCTCCGGCAGTCTCTCAATATTTACTACTTTCGTCGAAGTTTCAGCCCCTCGTGGTTGAGTTAATAGTAAGTAAATTATGTGCTTGGCCCTTAATGAGGTATTCATCGCCGTTTATGGAGCCAGGGTTATTTGGAGATATTGCTTTATTAATGGGAACGGAAAGCCTTACGAAAGAAAAAGATCTGGAGGTCATCCAAAAATATCTCGACACCAAAGACTCGCGGTATTTTTCGGTGCTTTACCGGCGGTATTCCGGCAAGGTTTATGGCAAATGTATTTTCCTGCTGAAAGACGAACACCTCGCAAAAGATGCAGCGCAGGAGATATTCCTCAAGATTTTTCTCAACCTCGGTAAGTTCGGCGCACAATCCAAATTCTCGACTTGGGTCTATTCCATCACGTACAACTTTTGCATAGACTTGTTGAGGAGAAAGAAAAAAATGGCAAACATTTTTTCCGATGAGATAGAACGCCTGACCGGCCTGGAAGAAGAAGTTTCGGATGAGGCACTGCTAACGATGGAGGTAAATCACCTTCGTGAAGTACTCGAAAATATTCCCATTGGCGATAAAGTGATTTTACTGATGAAATACCAGGATGGGCTTCAAATAAAAGAGATTGCCGCCGTTTTGAATAAAACGGACAGTGCCATTAAAATGAAGATTAAGCGAGCCAAACACAAGGCTCAATTGGTGTACAAGAAATTGTATCCAGAGATATAACGTGCTAAAATCATGAACACCTCTAATAGCTTCTTAAAGATGATGGAGGAAGATGAGCGGATGTTTCCGCCCCCTCCTGAAATCGAGGAGAATGTACTCGGCAGCCTTGGCATCCTTACTATCATGGGACACGCACTGGAGTTGTACATCCCCAAAGTTTTCGAAATGTTCATTGCAACACTTGGTGGCACTTTAAACGAAATAGACAAGATACCCACCACAGAAACCCCCACAGGTGCCCCCGGCGATGAACATGAAGATTTGCCACCCGGCATGGCCGGCCATCCACCCGCCTGATTTGTCATACCCGCTCATCATTCGCTCAAAACGGACTCCATGGAAATAATAGAGATAGTAAAACAGGTATTAGCAAAATTCGCTTCCGCATTGCCCAATATCATCGGAGCACTATTGGTGCTGTTGATGGGGTGGATTATTTCAAAGATAGTTTCTAAAACACTTCTAAAAGTTTTCACGCGCATCAACATCGACCGGTTCGCCGACAAACTCAATGAGACAGAATTTGCCACCAAAGCCAACCTAAAGGTCAAGTTGTCCACTTTTTTGGCCAAGCTCATCTACTTTGTACTGATGCTAATTACTTTGATGGCAGCTACGGACGTGTTGGGCATGTTGGTGGTGTCGCAGATGGTGAGCGACCTCATCTCCTATTTGCCACGGCTGCTCTCAGCACTGGTTTTGTTTGTGTTGGGGA
>SCUG01000280.1 GCA_004297645.1 Saprospiraceae bacterium
GGAGCTTGACATCAACCACACTTTATTGGTTGGTCCCCAAAAATCTTAAACCCGCCAAATGACAACCTTTAAATCTACTGACAAAGAGATTGTGCGTTTTGGCTAAAGTCGAGCTAAGGGGACACCCAATTTCAAAATTTCAGAAATCTATGCACCTCCTCACTCCTCCGGCAACTTCCACCCGTTGTGATACTTCGCCTTTATCAGTTCGTTCGCCTCTTCGTCGTTTTTGAAGTTTCCTTTTTCTGCGTCCCAATAAATCTTGCGGCCGGTCTTGAAGGCGATGTTGCCCATGTGGGCATTGATGGCGGCGATGGCGCCCGACTCGATGCCGCATTTGAGGATGGAGGCGTCGTTGGTTTTTATGGCCGTCACGAAGTTTTTGGCGTGAGCTTGCAGGTAATCGTCCTGCCGGGGTTGTTCGGGCAGGTCTTCGATTTTATTCACTTTGAGGCCCTCCTCCCAGCCGGTTTCGGGGATGACGTCCCAGCCGCCGCGGTTGAGCACGAGGGTTCCGTTGTTGCCGATAAAGGCGATGCCTTCGGTCTTGCCATAGGGGCCGAGGTCAATGCCAGTGGCGTGTTCCCAGAGCATGTTGAAGCCCTCGTACTCGAAGACGGTTTGGAGGGTGTCCGGCGTTTCGGAAGCGTCGTCCGGGTAGGCTAATTTGCCACCTGAAGCCATCACGGATTTCGGGGCCGTGGCGCCCATGGCAAACAGGGCGATGTCAATTTCGTGGACGCCCCAGTCCGTCATCAGGCCGCCGGCGTAGTCCCAAAACCATCGAAAATTGAAATGAAAACGGTTCTCGTTGAAGGGCCGTTCCGGCGCCGGGCCGAGCCACATTTCGTAGTCAACGCCAGAAGGTGGCGTTGTGTCGGGCTTCACGGGCACGGGCTTCATCCAGCCCTGGTAGGCCCAGACTTTCACCAAGCGGACGTTGCCGAGTTTGCCGGAATGGAGGTATTCGATGGCCCTGGCATAGTGCGAACCGCTGCGCTGCCACTGCCCGATTTGCACCATCTTGCCGTAGCGTTTGGCGGCCCGCCGCATGACGTTGCACTCCTCGATGGTATTGGCGACGGGCTTTTCTTCGTACACGTGTTTGCCGGCGGAGAGGGCATCGCAAAAAGCCATGCAATGCCAGTGGTCGGGCGTGCCGATGATGACGGCGTCGAGGTCTTTCAGTTCCAGCATTTTTCGGAAGTCCTTAAAAAGCTGGGGGCGCTGACCGCCCACTGATTCCACATCGGCGGAGCGGCGGTCGAGCACGCTTTGGTCCACGTCCGCCAGTGCGACGCACTGGACTTCGGGCAGGGCGAGATGCGCCCGCATGTCGGACCAGCCCATGCCGTTGCAGCCGATAACGCCGAAGCGGATTTTGTCGCTGGCGGCAATTTTGTTTTTGGCGGCAGCCAAAGATTGAAATGGCAAAGCAGAAGCGAGGCCTGCTCCGGCCAATGCGGCCGATGTCTGGCGGATGAATTTGCGGCGGGAATTTGTCATGATGGTTTGATTTTGTGAATGTCCGCCTAAAGCTATTAAATCCGGGGGAATTGCCAGCAGGAAAAAGAAACGGGCACCGGTGGAAAGCCAGCGCCCGTTTCATCCAAAATATTGCGCGTTTCATTTCAACAAAATATCCTGTTTGCGTATCCCCTCAAAATTGAACGGTAGCGCTCCAAAAATGCCCGGTTCCTTCGAGCGGCAGTTTTTTTTGGCGAAAGGGTCAAATGGGTTGAGAAACATTGCCAAGTGACCGGGTGACTTTGAGTCACCCGGTTACTATCAACCACTTTGACCCACTACCATTTATTGAACGGAACTCTCGCCCCTTCCTTTGGAGGGTGCCGGGGAGGGGGCTAAACAAGGGCGGGGGGAGTCGAAGTGCATCCATTCGTTACAACCAGATAACACCAGGCCGTGGGGCTACTGCTTCACCATCAATTTTGTCTTCTGCCGCCCATTCTCCAGCCGGAGATGGAAATAGTAGGTACCTGCCGGCAGCCGGGAGCCGTCGAAGGCCAGGTTGTGTTGGCCTGCGGCCAATTTTTTATTCACCAAAACCTCCAATTCCTGCCCAAAGCCATTGAATACGCTCAGACGGACGTGCTCATTGCCGCAGGCAAAAGCGAGGTTCACCTGACTGGAAAAGGGGTTGGGCGAGGTGGCGATTTCGATGTTTGCCACAGGCTCGAAAGTGCTGTTGGGCGAACAACCCTGAATGATGGGGATGTGCTGAAATTCGGGGAAGAGAAGGTTCTGCACATCTTGCTCCGCTAACTCGAACCAGTCCATGAGGACGGAGCCATAGACGTTGCGGAAATCGTATTGCATGGCTACGGCGTCCAAAATATCGGGGTTATCGGGAATTTCCGGGTTGCTGCCGATGAAGCCCGGCGCCACGCACGAGCCGAAAAGCAGGAGCGGTGCGGCATCGCCGTGGTCGGTGCCAAGGCTTTCGTTGGAGCGGATGCGGCGGCCGAATTCGGAGAACGTCATGGTGAGCACCCGCTGGGCGATGCCGAGGGCGGCGAGGTCTTGCTGAAAGATGTCCACCGCTTGCGATAGCGCCGCCATTAATTCAGCATGGGCACCGGTGGCAGGATTATCATCTACCTGGTTGGCATGGGTGTCGAAGCCACCGAGGTTCACCACATAGACCTTGGTCTGCAAACCGCCGGCGACCATGAGGGCCACATTTTTTAGTTGTTGTGCCAGCGGGTTGTCATCGGGATACGACACCAAGTTGGTGGCGTTGTTGGCAGCCTCGGTGATGACCTCGGAATAGGCGTTGGTCTGTTCGATGCTCGTGCGCAGGAATGTCAGCTCGTCGCCATAAGGCGTGGCGGGTGG
>SCUG01000281.1 GCA_004297645.1 Saprospiraceae bacterium
ACCGGGCCGGCGAAATTGTGGTTCAGCAAATTGATTGCTCCAATAACAAGGTGCGTTGCATCATCAAGACCTACTCGAAGGCCAGCAGCATCAACGCCGACCGCGATACCCTTACCCTCTGTTGGGGCGATGGCACTTGTGTGCAGGTGCCGCGTGCCAATGGCCCCCAACCCGACCCCAATGTGGCCCCGCAGGGCCAGGTGTTGCCCAACGATGTGAAATACAACGAGTACATAGCCGAACACATTTACGACGGCATCGGCACTTACGTCGTTTCCATGACCGACCCCAACCGCAACGCCGGCATCCTCAATGTGAACCCGCCCGGCTCCGACAATGTGCAGTTTCATATCCAAACTACTTTCACCCTTTTCGATGGCCAATTTCAGGGCTGCAACAGCTCGCCGGTATTGAATTACCCGCCATTGGATTATGCCTGTGTAGGGCAGCCGTTTGTGCACAACCCCGCAGCGACCGACCCCGACGGCGACAGCCTTTCTTACGAATTTATCGTGCCCATGCAGGATGTAAACACACCCGTGCCGAATTACACCTACCCGAACAATGTGCCAACTGCCAATGCGCAGGGCACTTTGACTTTGAATGCAGCAACCGGTACCCTCCGCTGGAATGCCCCACAACAACACGGCGAATACAATGTGGCCATGATTATCATCTCCTGGCGCAACGGCATACCGATAGACACCACGGTGCGCGACATGCAAATCCTGGTCTTCGACTGCGACCAAAACCACGCTCCCGAAATAGCGGCAGTAGATGAAGTGTGCGTGATTGCTGGTGACGTCGTGCAGTTTCAAGTGATGGCCACCGACCCCGATGCCGGCGATAAAATAAGACTCACCGCCGAAGGCGCACCTTTTGAGCTGGCAATTAGCCCCCCCGACAATTTAAACATTTGGGACATCCTGCTGGCCACGTACCAAAACCAGCCGGTGTTCAAAACCTTCCGCTGGCAGACGGCCTGCGAGCACATCGCCGACTTGCCCTATACCGTAGTGTTTCGGGCGGAGGATGATTTTTCTCCGCAAAATGTTCCAGGCGTCACCGGGCTTGCCTCGCCCAAAGCCATCCGTATAAAAGTAGTGGGACCTCCCCCCCTCGATGTGCAGACCGAGCCAAGCTCCGACCACATTGATGTGTCGTGGGCAAAGCCCTATTTCTGCGAAGATGCGCAGGACGAGTTTTTTGTCGGCTTCTCGGTATGGAGAAGGGAAGGCAGTAACCCCTTCCTGGTGGAGTGTACCCCCGGCCTCGACGGCAGAGGCTACATCCGCATCGCTGCTAATACCCTGAATGAGGTGAATGGCCGCTACCAATTCACCGACACAGGCGTGGAGCGGGGCCGCACTTATTGCTACCGCATCCTCGCCCGGTTTGCCAAAAGAACCAACACCGGGCAGCCCTATAATTTCGTGGAAAGCCTGCCCTCGGAAGAGTCGTGCGTACAGCTCAGCCGCGACGTGCCCCTCATCACCAACGTCAGTGTGCTGGAAACAGCGACTGCGAATGGCCGCATCGAGGTGCGATGGGTGAAACCCCTCGCCGAAGACCTCGATACACTGATAAACGCCGGCCCTTATCGTCTGCAATTGCTGCGTGCCGGTGGCATCGTCAACGCTGGTTTTACGGAGATAGCCTCCTTCTCCAGCCCCACTTTTTGGCAACTCACCGATGCACCTTACTTCGACCAGGTGCCGGAACTGAACACGCACGACAGCCCCTATACCTACCAAATCGCCTTTTATGTAAATGGCGAGCCGGAGCCGCTGGGTTTCGCGGCTCACGCCTCTTCGGTGTTTCTTGAAATAGAACCCACCGACAACCGCAACAATCTCTCCTGGCATTTCGAGGTGCCCTGGGTGAACACCAAATACACGGTATTTCGGAAAGACCCCTTGCAGCCGCAATGGGATTCCATTGCCGTGGTACTACAGGATACCTTTTACGCCGACAAAGGCCTGCTCAATGGCCGGGAGTATTGCTACTATGTGCGGGCCGAAGGTTCTTATGGCATCGAAGGCATTCCCTCGCCGCTCATCAACCTGAGCCAGGAGGCCTGTGCCATACCGGTGGATAATGTGCCGCCCTGCCCGCCAAAGCTATCCGTACACAACATTTGCAGCGAAAACATTAACTGCCAGGGCAACGAGGTACTCAACAACAGCCTGAGTTGGGTGAACCCCGTGAATCTTTGCGAAGAAACTGACGATGTGGTATCCTACAATATCTATTTCGCTGCAATAGAAGGTGGCGATTTCCTTCTCATCGCCACCATTGACCAATCGGGTGACACAACCTTCCTCCACGAGCCGGAGCGAGGAATTGCGGGCTGCTATGCCGTCACAGCGCTCGATACTATTTTCAATGAAAGTGTTTTCAGCAACATCATTTGTGTGGACAATTGCCCGAACTATGCCCTGCCGAATACCTTCACCCCAAACGGCGATGGTGCAAATGACCTGTACACGCCCTATCCCTATTGTTTTATCGAAAGCATAGAACTGCTCGTGTTCAACCGCTGGGGGCAGCTCGTTTTTGAAACAAAAGACCCCAACATCAACTGGAATGGAGAAAACATCAAAGGCAAAGACCTGCCATCCGGCACTTATTTCTATACTTGCAAAGTTTACGAGCAACGCGTCTCTGGCACCGTGCTGGCGCCAGAACTTCTCAGAGGCTATATTGATATAATACGGTAGGCGGTGGACGGCAGACGGTTTTCACCCCGTCCATCGCCCACCCTCCACCCTCCACCATGAAGGCCAACATCCTCATCATTGACGACGAAAACGACATTCGGAACCTGCTCAGCCGCATCATCCGGCTGGAGGGGTATCAGGTATTTCAGGCGGAGAATGGGAAGAAGGGGCTGAAAATGTTGGCGAATGAAAAGATTCACGCCATCATCTGCGACGTGAAGCTGCCCGATGCCAATGGCGTGGAGATGGTACCAAAAATCAAGGAAATAAGCCCGCAGAGCGAAGTCATCCTGCTCACTGCATTCGGCACCATCCCCGACAGCGTGACCGCCATCAAAAGCGGTGCCTTTGATTACATCACCAAAGGCGACGACAACGCCAAAATAATTCCCCTGGTGAATAAGGCGGTGGACAAGGCGTTGCTCCAGTTCCGGGTGCAGGAGTTGGAGGAACAGGCCGGCAAGCGGTACAGCTTCGGGCATATCGTCGGCAAGTCGAAGCCCATGCAGCAGGCCGTTGAGTTAGCTCAAAAAGTGGCGGTCACCGGTACCACCGTACTGCTCACCGGCGACACCGGCACCGGCAAGGAAGTTTTTGCGCAAGCCATCCATTATGAAAGCCCCCGCAAGTCGAAGCCGTTCATTGCTATCAATTGCAGCGCATTGGGGAGGGACATGCTGGAAAGCGAGATGTTTGGCCACAAAGCCGGCTCGTTCACCGGGGCGACGCACGACAAGCAGGGCCTTTTTGAAGAGGCCAACGGAAGTACTATTTTTTTGGATGAAATAGGGGAGATGGACCTCGCCCTGCAAGCCAAACTCCTGAGGGTGCTCGAAACCGGCAGTTTCCTCAAAGTCGGCGAAACAAAAGAAACCAAAGTGGATGTGCGCATCATCGCCGCCACCAACCGCGACCTGCAAAAGGAAAGCGACGCCGGCAACTTCCGCCTCGACCTGTACTACCGCCTCTCCGTGTTTAGCATTCGCTTGCCGTCGCTGGCCGAGCGCAAAACGGACATCCCCCTGCTGGCCGCCCATTTCATCCAAATGTTTGCCACCCGGATGAACCGGCCCAAACCCATGAGCATGGACGCTTCGTTCCTCAAGGCCCTCACCAACCACCCCTGGAAGGGCAACATCCGCGAGCTGAAAAACGTCATCGAACGCGCCGTCATTCTCGCCTCCGGCGATGAGCTGACGATAGATTGCCTGCCCTTCGACTTCGTTTATACCGAATCCGGCGACCCTGCCGATACCCTCAAATTGGCGGAAATGGAAAAGCTCCACATCCGCAAAGTGATGGCCTACACCAAAGGCAACAAGACCCGTAGCGCCGAACTGCTCGGCATCGGCTTAGCCACATTGTACCGCAAGATAGACGAGTATGGGTTGTGAGCCGGGACGGTGGACAGGGTAGTCAGTGTGAATGATACGAGGCTGAGACATTAATGTTGATGAAGTTGATGCGAGTTATCAATAGTTAGCTCATAAACGCTGATTTTCTTTTTCTTTACTGGATAAATAAAGCATCCTTTTAAAAAATCATGGTAGCTCTTCGAGCGGCAGGGTTTTTCCCGACAAATTAAAAAATCATGGTAGCTCTTCGAGCGGCAGGGTTTTTCCCGACGAAATGTCGGGATGCATTTCCAGTTCAGAATCGCAGGGTTCAAAACCCTGCCGCTCGAAGGAACCAGGCATTTTGAGAGAGCTACCATCAATTTGAAAGAAATGAAAAACACCATGCCTCAAACGGGCACCGTCCGATGGCTGAGTGTCCGGCCGGAGTCACGGGCGCCGGTACAGCCACTCAATGAAGTGGCCGCCACCACGGCGCATGGCCTGACCGGCGACCATTACGACGGCACGAACGGCAACCGGCAGGTCACGCTCATACAGGCGGAACACTTGCAGGCCGTGGCTGCCATTTTGCGCATGAGCACTCTTGACCCCGGCCTCACCCGCCGCAACATCGTGGTGGCTGGTATCAACCTGCTGGCCTTCAGCGAGCAGCAGTTTCAAATTGGCGAAGCCATCCTCGAAATGACCGGCGAATGCCGCCCCTGCTCCCGCATGGAGGAAAACCTCGGCCCCGGCGGCTACAACGCCATGCGGGGCCACGGCGGCATCACCGCACGCGTGGTGAAGAGCGGCAAAATCAGGGTGGGCGACGTGGTCAGGCTAATACCCGGCGGAAATGAACAATAGCAATGAGGTGCATAATCCACGAAAATTGAGCATAGACGAACATACCGTGGGGCGTGGAAGCAGCCCCGGCCCAAGAAGGCACTCCATCTTTTTCACCAAACTCCTCCACTGGGAATTCTGGCCGGTGTACGTCACCAATGTGCCGGTGATTCTCATTTGGCTTTGGTTTGCCCTGCGGGCAAAACGGCTGTTTTTTTTCAGCGCCGTGAACCCCGTTATCGAGACGGGCGGGGTGTTGGGAGAGTCGAAAATCGGCATCCTGCGGCGCATACCGGCGGCGTTCGTGCCCATCACCGTTTTTGTAAAAAAGGGGACACCTTTTCCCGAAATTTTGTGCAGCATGAAAGACGCCGGGCTTGACTTCCCCGTCATTGCGAAGCCGGATATCGGCGAGCGGGGATTCCTCGTTTCTAAGATAAAAAACGAAGACGGCCTCCGGCGGTATGCCGCCGCCAATCCGCCCGATTTTCTCATTCAGAAATTCATCGGCCTGCCGGTGGAACTGGCCGTCATGCACCACCGTTTTCCCGGTGAAAAAGGCGGGCGGGTTACGTCCATCTGCATAAAAGACACGCTGAAAGTCACCGGCGACGGCCGCTCCACCGTGCGCCAACTGATGGCGGCGTATCCGCGGGCACAGATGCAACTGGCACGTTTCGAGACCGGATTCTCTGCTTTGCTGGATGCCGTTCCCGGCAACGGGGAAACTGTCGAACTGGAACCCATCGGCAACCACTGCCGCGGCACCCAATTCCTCAACGGCAACGAGCATATTGACGAAGCGCTCACCGAAGTGTTCAACGAGGTGGTTGCCCAAATGGATGGCATTCATTACGGCCGCTTCGACCTGAAGTGCAACTCCATCGAAGACATTCGCCGTGGCAGGGAATTCATGGTCATGGAGTACAATGGCATCGGTGCCGAACCCGCCCATGTTTACGACCCTTCCATCCCTATTTTGAAAAAATACCGGGACATTTACCGCCATTGGAAAATCATTTACAAAATTTACCGGGCGCAGACCGCCAATGGCGTGCAATGCATGACCTTCGGCGAGGCCTGGCGGAGCCTGAAAAAATACCGGGCGTATATGAAGGCGCAGGGGAGGGAAGTTAAAGAGGTTTAGAAAGTTTAGGAGGTTTATTTAAACCTCCTAAGCTCGACTTTAGCCATTTGAGCAACCCCGGTTATCAACAAACAAAAGTGCCGGGTTAGCGAGGGTTTTAGTTTTTGGATGTCGGTAGAAAATACCGACATTCAAAAACTGGCAG
>SCUG01000282.1 GCA_004297645.1 Saprospiraceae bacterium
CTCCAGGGCGTGCTGCCCGGCAGCTACTCACTGACGGTGACGGATGCGGACAGTTGCCAGAACGTGTTTTACTTCACGGTGGACGTGGCGAATGCGGCGGGGGAGGAGCAGGCCGTGCCGTTCCGGGCGGTCATCGTGCCGAACCCCAGTGGGGCCGGCGGCGCGGAACTTTGGTTAGAACTGGCCCGGCCGCAAGTGCTGACGGTGCAGGTTTACGACGGTTTGGGGCGGGTGGTTTTTTCAAAAAAAGCCTTCACGGCAGCGGGCGAATCCCGGCGGGATTTGCCGGCCCCGGCAGCTACCGGGATGCCGCCGGGCGTGTATTGGGTGGTGGTGAAAAACGGGAACGGGGTGGCGCTGGTGCTGGCGTGGGCGGTGGAGTGAGGGGGGGGGGATTTCTCCCCGCTCCCTTGCGAATAAAAAAATTTCCGCATACCTTGCGCATCGGACGTTCTTGCCTAAAGCTCCGCAATTTCAGAAAAAGCGCTTTTCAAGTTTCAATTATATTCCCAATGGGCATTGATAATGAACCATTTTTTCAAAAACCGTTTCAAAAATTTTCACCATGGAAAAACTTTCTCACTTCCAGACAAAGTGCGACGTTGTACATCAACGTCCGGTCTCTCTCTCTCTCTCTCTCTCTAAAGACTTAGCGTCATGTCGATTTCAGTATAGGAAACGATACTGCAATTACAGTCTGTTGGGGATTTTGGCATTGATTCTATTTATTTTCCTTTTAGGCTTACCACCTCATCTTATTGCCCAGGAATATTTTTCCTGCCTTTCGAATCCCAACACGGGCTGTCCGCCGGAAAACCCGGAGTGTGGTTTTGAACAACCCAATGCGCCTTGCCAAAACCCTGCTTACAATGGGGTCAGATTATTCACGGGTGGAATCATTCCAGTCATTGAAGAATGTGAAAGAATCAAATTTCCTGTCCATATTTCATGTACAGCGTTCCCGCCTTCTTGTGCATCCAACCTTTTATTTCATGCACTGGAAGTAAAGTTCAGGGTGGTAGGCGATGGGATATTAGAGGGGATTGTTCCCACTTATGAAGTACCGGTAAATCCCAACACCCAACAATTGACCTCTTTTAGTTACCTCAATGAAAGAGAGTTTAAATGGATTGTTCTGTGTTATGAACAACCCGGCGGGGTTTTTCAGCACCAGTTGCCTATCGGCGACTTGCTCAACGTCATACCGCTTTTTCATTTGAATGTACTGGCAGACCCCGGTGCTGAAATCTCAGTCGAGATAGATTACGTCAACCTCATTGGCATTGACTACGTGAACCCTACTGCCTGCGACGACGACTGCTGCGCTTTTCCTGAAAATGCAGTAGCTTCTGTCGCAAGTACGTCTTCCGATTGCACGCAAAATATTGTCGCCAACCTGAAGCAATTGAACACTCCAAATCCTGGGGAAGAAATATGGTACAGTGTGATATTGGAAAATAACTCGGGTGCTCCTATCAATTACAATAGCCTCGACTTTCGCCTCCGGTTTGAAGATTTGCATGAAACCATCCCGGATATTGGCATCTCGTTTCCCGGAGATTTGCCAGCTCAAAAAGAGGAAAATTTTGACGAAAATGGTTCTGGTCCCGGAGAGACGGCTACGTTTTATTATCGCTTCACGAACGGCATCCTGCCAGCCGGGGAGACGGCTATGTTGGACATCGTCATTCTTGACCCGGTTGAATTCGAGAACCTGCTTGGAGAAGGCAACCTGACGCTGGAATTCATCCGCCTGAATACAAATGCAGGTTGTTGTCAAATTGGTGGGCTTCCCCTTACCGAGCAAGTTGTCTTCCCTGGCATATTGACTTGTGAAAATTGTGTGCCTGCCGTCAGAATCGGTCCCCTTACCAATCCTCCGACCGGGGAATGCAAGACCGGGTTTACCGTTCAGTTTCTTTCTTCCGGGGATATGACGGTCGAGCGCCTGTACATGGAGTTTGATATCGAAACAAGCGGTGTGCTGGCTTTTTCTGAAATCAAACCGGGTGACAATTCGCTCGCCTGCATGGCTGCCTGTCCCGGCAATTGCGTAGCGGAGTGCAATACCAATCACATCGTCATCGATTTTTCCGATAGCGTTAATCCGCTCCTTATCAATAACCAGGATTATTTCGAGATAATCTTCGATGGAAACAATGGCGGCATTACCGGAGTTACCCTTGCCAGCCTTGAATTAGACCAGGTGAACGAAAACCCTTGTATTCCTGCCGTTAGTTTCGACCCCAGCCTCCAATTCCCGATTGAAAAATGCGATTACTGCGACGAAGTAACCGCAGATATTGGTGCGTATGCCGGCACTTATACCTTGGACGATAATTGCGAGGAAGGCTTCTCGGTTTACATGGACTTCGGCACTACCCTGGTTGACAGATTGACCGTAGAATTCACTTTACAAGTGATGGGTACAGGCACTGTCACCATTAACGAGCAGGCTTCCGATGCGTTCTGCGATGCCTATAACAATAACTGCGACCCGGGCGCAGGGGCATCCAATTGCCTCGAAATCAATGGCAACACGGTTGTTTTAGACCTATGTTATGCCTCTGCCACGGCGTTGGGCAATGACATCAGGATAATAGACCTCGTTCTCAATGGCACGGGCACTGTGTCAGGGGTGACGATAACTAAGCTGGAAGTGCATACTTGCGACCCGCCTAACTATAACCCCTGCCAGGGAGAGGTTTGCGATGTGCGCTGCCTCGGTGCTGCCGCAGGTGTGTTCCCGCTCGTACCCACCCAGAATCCTTCCGTCTGCCCGGATGAATGGACCATTGCGGGGGTCATTCGGGAAGAAACCAATCTCCCGAACCCGCCTAATTGCTGCGGTGTGGGGGATGGCATCGGGGATGTGGAGGTGTGTATTACTGATGCCTCAATTTTACCTACATCATCACCTTTTAATGAAGTTCTTTGTACTAATCCTTTCAGTTCAGGGATGACCTCAACGGTGGATTGTGATGGAACGTATGGGCAAACCTTCATCACGAACGCCAATCTTCTTTACGTTACACCTATAAAAGATTGCGACCCGATGAACGGCGTTTCTACTTTCGATTTGGTGTTGATTACAAAGCACATTCTTGGTGTTCAGGCTTTAAACTCGCCCTATAAAATCATAGCGGCTGATGCGAATCACAGCAATTCAGTTACCACTTTTGACCTCGTTGAACTAAGAAAACTAATCTTGTTCATCAATACTGATTTCCCAAATAATACCTCCTGGCGCTTCATTTACGCCGGCTACACATTCCCGAATCCAGGCAATCCTTTTGAAACTCCGTTTCCGGAAGAAACAGTGGTAACGGAAAGCCAAAACCCGGCTATGGACGTGGACTTCATCGGAGTGAAAATCGGCGACGTCAACAACAACGCCGACCTATGCGACGCATGCGGTCCCGGCTTTGCGCCTCCGGGCGGCGGAGGAGAAAGCGTGTTCCTGAAGCTTATGAATGACGGAGCCATGGCAACAGGCGAGGTCAGGACTTTCGGGTTTGCCCTGCAATCCGAAAAAGACCTGGCAGCCTGGCAGACGGGTATTCGTTTCGACCCGGAAGTGTTCGAATTCCTGGGAACGGAAGCAAGCGCCTTGACCGGGTTCAGCGAAGCCGGCAATTTCGGACTCACCGAAGTTGCTGACGGCAAAATCAGGGTGCTCTGGTTCGCAGAAAACGGCGCTCCGCTCAATTTTCGCAGCACGGAAGGAGTCATCCGGCTCAGGTTTAAAGCTTTAAAGAATATGCAAGACGTGACCCGTGCGATTAGCCTGGATGACGAAATACTGCAAAACCTCGCTTACGACGAATCGGGCACAGCCTGCCGGGTTCGATTAAAAACCAATCGAACCGGTGAAATCTCATCCACTGCGACGGTTGAACAAATTACTGTTCAAGCGATTCCGAATCCCTTCAAAAATGAGGTGTTCTTTTCGCTGCACCTACCGGAAGAATCGCCAGTAGAAATTTCCCTGTTCGATATTTATGGCCGCTTGGCCGCCTCCTGGCAGGGCAGCCTCGATGCCGGAGAATCAGCCGTACCTTTCATCGAAACAAATTCCTGGGGAAGCGGAGTATTCACTTACCTGGTGAAAACGCCTTTGCAAACGCTGACGGGGACAATCGTTAAGCAGTAAGCTGCTATCGGCAACAGTCAGGAGGTAACTTCGAAGTTACCTCCTGACTTTCCTGGTACAAGCGCATCAAACCAGTTTCAAATCTTAAAAAACAGATACACCCATGCAACGTAAATCTCTACTTTCCATCTTACTCATTTTCTTCTTTTATCTTCAAACCAGCCTTCTTTTCTCACAGGTTATCTATGTGGATGCCAATGTACCGGGCGGCATTCAGGACGGCACTTCCTGGGAAAATGCTTTCGCCGCACTACAGGACGCCTTGGCGGCAGCCCAATACGGCGACACGGTGTGGGTAGCGCAGGGCGCTTATTATCCGACAGGTGATGACAACCGCAACGTTTCTTTCGAACTGCCCAATGGCGTTGCTCTCTTTGGCGGTTTCTCCGGCGTGGAGGCGGCTTTAGACGAACGGGACTGGGAGACCAATGAAACCATCCTGAGCGGCGGCATCGGCGCACCGGGAGACGATTCTGACAACTCCTTTACCGTCGTTTACATCGAATATGCCGATTCCAGCACTGTCTTGGACGGCTTCGTCATCACCAGTGGCAACGCCAACAGTCAGGCGCCTTTGGAACCCGCCGGCAGCAGGACCAAAAATGGCGGGGGAATGTACATCGAAGGCTCCTCTCAGGCTATGGATACCCGCCCTGTCATCAGAAACTGCACCTTCCGGCTGAACAATGCCCGCTTCCGGGGAGGGGCGGTTTATATCAACGGCGTAGCAGGTGGCTCGACCAGCCCTTTGATGAAAAATTGCCGCTTCGAGGAGAACACGGCGATTCTCGGAGGCGCTCTTTACAAGGATGGCGGCAGTTACGACCAGGGCATGTTGGTGACGGATTGTACCTTTCTGGCTAACCTGGCGAATCAGGGAGGAGCCGTGAACTACCTCAATTCCCATGGAGAGCATGATTTTGTGTTCCGGGATTGCCTTTTCCAGGATAATTATGCGCTCACCGGCGGAGGGGCTATCCACCAGGATGTAAACCATCCTCAGGGAAAGCTGATTTTTACTGGTTGTGATTTCGTTTTTAATGCGACGGAAGGGGATGGGGGGGCTATAGAGCATTATAATTTCACAGGCTCGGATGCACTTGTCATTGACAGTTGCAAGTTTACCATGAATTTTGCTTTTGCTGCGGGTACGATAATGTCTATAGGTGAGGGATTAATTGAAATGAATAATTCTATTTTTGAAAATAACTTGGTACATGATGAGGGTGGTTGTTTAAATATAAATGAAAGTAGTTTAAAAGCAGCCAATTGTATTTTTTTTAATTCGGAAGCCGTAGAGGAAGGGAGTGTGTTAAACCAAAGCCCACCG
>SCUG01000283.1 GCA_004297645.1 Saprospiraceae bacterium
CAATGAGTTGCCGGGTGGAGGATACGAATTCACCGACCTGAATCCTTTGTTTGGAAAAAATACCTATCGCATAAAATACAAAAGGCTGACCGGCGGCGAGGAAGAAGGCCTTTCAGGAAATGCCTGGGCCTTTTACCAACCAGAAGGAATCGGTCTGGTGCATATTTACCCGAACCCGGCGAGTAGCGAATTAACCTTACAACTGCTCCGGCCCAGCGACGAGCCAGTGCTCGTGCAAATTTCGAATGCCTTCGGCAAAGTGCTGAAGTCGGTCGAATGTGCTCCGCTCGAACAAAAGCACCAGTTCGACATCAGTGACATTCCCTCCGGGATTTATCTCCTGACCGTGCAACAAAAGGGCTACCGTGAATTTGTCCGAAAAATTGTAAAGACTGAATAATACAGGCTCCAGCCGCAAAGATTTTTCATACATAGTTTTTTAGCATTACGGCAGGGCTGCCCCAATCAGGACAGCCTTTTCGTTTTAAGAGAATGTACTTCGTTTCCGCAGACTGCAATTTCCCGCATGGAATCGCTGCATAAAAAGGAGACACAGCCATGCCATGAAAGTCGGAGCGGCTGGCAATATTGATTCAGCCGGTTTCACCAATTTCGCATTATATTTGCCCCTTCATTTCAGCCTCCTGCAAAACATCAACCCATAGGCCCGGGAATCGAGACGAACGAGTCCCTGCCTATCACTTTCAAAAACTATTCACTTGAAAAAGAGAGTACTAATTACCGGCGCCGCGGGGTTCATCGGTTCGCATCTTTGTGACCGCTTTTTAGCCGAAGGCTTCCACGTCATTGGCATGGACAACCTGCTCACGGGCAGCTTAGACAATATCGCACACCTATTTCCGCGCGAAGACTTCGACTTTTACCACCACGACGTAACCAAGTTCGTACACGTACCGGGCAATATTGATTACATTTTGCATTTTGCTTCACCCGCAAGCCCCATTGACTACCTTGAAATGCCCATTCAAACGCTGAAAGTGGGGGCTTTGGGTACCCACAATCTTTTGGGAATGGCCCGGGCCAAAGGTGCGCGTATGCTCGTGGCTTCCACGTCCGAGGTTTATGGCGACCCGCTCGTTCATCCCCAGGTGGAGGAGTATTGGGGCAACGTAAATCCTGTCGGGCCACGCGGCGTGTACGACGAGGCCAAGCGCTTTCTGGAAGCCATCACCATGGCCTATCACACCTTCCACGGTGTGGAAACCCGCATCGTTCGCATTTTCAACACGTACGGGCCGAGGATGCGGGTAGAGGATGGGCGCGTGCTGCCTGCTTTCTTTTCGCAGGCCATACGCGGAGAGGGCCTCACAGTTTTTGGTGACGGCACACAAACCCGCAGCTTTTGCTATGTGGACGACCTCGTGGACGGCATCTATAAGTTGCTGATGAGCGACTATTCACAGCCAGTGAATATTGGCAACCCGCAGGAAATCACCATGCTTGAATTTGCCAGTGAAATTTTGGCTTTGGTGGGTAATCCGAAAGCCCATCTTGTGTTCCGAGACCTACCAGTGGACGACCCCAAACAGCGAAAACCCGACATCACCAAAGCGCGTAAAATATTGGGCTGGGAGCCAAAATACACTCGCAAAGAAGGTTTGAAAAAGACGTACGACTATTTTAAAAAAGTGGTCAAAACCGATTGAGGCTCATCTTTAGGAGGTTTA
>SCUG01000284.1 GCA_004297645.1 Saprospiraceae bacterium
GCTCTTCCGATCTGTACGCCCCAGCCAACATGCGGTTGGGCTTTTCGTATGCTCCCATTGAAAAACTGAACCTGGGTTTTGGTTTCACCAAATCTAACCTGATGTGGGATTTCAACGCTAAATATGCGCTTTTCCAACAAGCCCGTTCTGGCGGTTCACCGCTGAGTGTCACCTACTTCGTGAACATGGCTTGGGATACGCGCGATGATGCACTCGGCAAATTCCTTAACTACACCGACCGTTTCTCCTATTTCCACCAGTTGATGGTGGCCCGGAAAGTGACGGATGCCTTCTCTGTACAGGTGGCAGGGTCTGTCTCCCACTTCAACTCCGTGCCCGCTTACATCAATACCAATAAGGAGATTACCGGTTTGATGAAAAACGACCACGTGGCCGTGTCAGTCTCTGGCAAATACAAAATTGGGCCATGGATTAACATCATCGCCAACTACGACCAGCCTATCACCCAGCACAAACGGAACAACCCGAACCCGAACGTTTCGTTCGGCCTGGAGATGACCTCCAGTTCCCACACGTTCCAGATTTTCGCCGGGAACTACAGCTACCTCGTTCCTCAGCGCAACAATGTCTTCAATTCGAATGATGGAGGAAACGGTGAATTCCTCATCGGTTTCAACATTACCCGCTTATGGAACTTCTGATATGAATGATAGCTTTTGAAACACAGGTTTTAGAAGACCTGTGTTTTGGGCCGGGTTTCAACGACGAGTTGGAACCCGGCTTTTTTGTAGCTGCCACTTACCTTCCCCCGCTTCAATTGAATGAAAGGACGCAAAGACGCAAGGAACCCTTACTCAGCGTCAGTAAGAGTTGTGCTTGGCCTTTGCACCTCCTCGCTGCTTTTCCCCATAGGTATCGAAAGCTTGCCGTGGGAGAGAGCTTTGGGGGACGTTCCGCCCCCAAAGCCCACTTTGCACAAAACCTATTGGTGCGAAGTATAAATACAACGTATCCGTTCAAAAATTCATGGCTCCATTCGAGCGGCAGGGTTTTGAACCCTGCCGCTCGAAGAACTACCGAACACAAAAGCAGCGGGCACTTTATCCCAGATGTGTTCAAACCCTGCCGCTCGAAGAACTACCATTGATTTTTGAGGGGATACAATACAACCTTGCGCCTTTGCGCCCTTGCGCCCTTGCGTTCAAATTTTGCGCTGCCAAATGCGCGAGTGCCTTTTCATATCGCCACTATTTAAACCAGTAGCTTGTCAGAATTCGCCTAACTACTTTGGGGTTTGAAAGGCCCAAGCCCCAAAATCTCCGTGCCCATGAGCGATATCGAAGGGAGTGCTGAGAGCAAATAGTAGTTATTGAGAGGTGGTGATACCTACAGCGCAAAATGTTCTGTACGCTTCGAGCGGCAGGGTATTAAACCCTGTGATTCAGGTTTAAAAATGCAGGGTTCAAAACCCTGCCGCTCGAAGCGTACCATTATTTTTTGCCGCCAATTTAAAAAACAAAGCCACCGCCCTTGTTACACAGGAACGGTGGCTTGATTAGCGCTTACAGTGAAATGAAAACAACGCTTATTTCAAAGTCCTCAAATAGTTGACGATGCTCCAGCGGTCTTCATCAGCAGGTATTTTCTTTTTGAAAGAAGGCATGTCGTCACGGCCTTCCGTCAATTTGTAAAACAGGGCGCCATCGGTTTGAGGGCCAAGGTCTGCTGTGAAATCGCCGCATTTTGTTTTCAACTGTGCAGCTTTCGGGCCATCGCCAAGGCCTTCCTTTCCGTGGCAAGACTTACAATGCTTGATATAAAGGGCCTTGCCCTCAGCAATGGAAGCTTTATCACCCTTCAGTGGGTTCGCCATGCTTTTGTATTTGGCAGGCACCACCCAGGGGTCACCAACGTTAGAAGTGCTAAAAGAATACATGAAACCCATAGCTGCTAAGAGTAGGATCATGCTGAATTTTTTGGTACTCATAAAACAAAGGATTTAAAATGATGATTGAAGGTTAACAGAACGAGTTTAAGTTGTTGATTCGAATTATTTCGATGCACTGATAGAAGTCTTTCCGATTTTGAATACTTTGAACAACCGGGCTACAATATAGGCGATGGTCCCCCAAACGCCTAATAATATGACGTTGGTCAAAATCATCAGGGAATAAGGCGCATTGGCCCGGTTTGACCAAAGTTCTCTGAATGTCTGTTGGTTAATGACGAGGGGCACACCCCAGGCTTTCACTTCATTAGTTTCGAGGGTGCCAAATTCTTCGTGTTCTTCCACCATGGCGATGATGGTGAGGTTGCCCTCTTTATCACCGGGGATATCGCGGGGGAATTCTACGCTCATCATGCCGTCTTCGTCAGTAACGTCGAACTCTTCCGCAACCGGCAAGTTCCCGTACAGGCGTTTTACAAAAACCTTGCATTCCACATCGGGGGCGGGTACTATTTCGCCAGATTCATCCGGGGAACCAACGAATACCTTGACCCAGTAGGTGGAATCTTCCTCTTCGAGCGTCATCTGCAACACGGCCTTTTTCACGGTAATTTCTTCTGCAACATCCTCGAATTGGCCATTGCCCTCTATGGCGGCTACATAGGTATGCAAAATATCCTGGTCTTTTTGCAGGCTATCTGGCAGCAGAAAATCAGCCTGTCCCTTATTGTTGGTAATGGCTTTGCCCAACAGGTTTTCTGCTGCTATTTCAGTTTGATAGAAATTGATTTTTACCCCAGGAACATTTTCAAAGGCCCCTTCAACTTTCGTTTTCACGGTGACTACCAGGCGGCCGTCCTGGTTAACTTGGGTGTACACAAGACCTATCCGGGCTGTTGGCTTTTCCGCTATGCTATCCTCTTCGGATTGGGAAAACAGAATGGAGTGGTTTGCCGCCAGGCTTAAGCCTAAAAGTAGCATTAGCCGGAGGCCGGAGAATTTATGTGGATGGATATTTTTGCTTTTCATCGTTGTCGTTTTAAATTGGATGTTGCATCATTCCTTCTCTTCATTTTCGGCGTCAATGAGATGAAGGTCTTCGGCCGTTTCCACAATCGGGATGACTGGGAAAAGCCTTACGAGAAGGGTGATAATTAGCAGTGCCCCAGCAAGCGTTCCAGCCGTTATCGTCCACTCTGCAAAAGTTGGGAAATAATGCTTCCATGCTTCGGGCACCCTGTTGAACGGAATAAAAGGGTGCTCCAGTGTAGGCACTACAATCAGGAAACGTTTGAACCATGCACCTAAAATGACCAAAGCAGACATGAACATCATTGGCAAGGGCTTCCTTCCTTTCTTAAACAGAAGCACGATGATGGGGATGATCATGCCACCGATTTGTACCGACCAAAACAGCGGCGCAAAATCACCAGTGAACAGTGCATTGATGTGATCTGCTTCATGCCCTTTCATCTTATAGGCAGGTATGAGGTATTCGTTGATGTTGAAATACAGATAAATAAAGGAAAGCAGCACGAGAAGCTTGCCCATCTTATCAAACAGGTCATCGGTAAAATACTTTTCGAACCGGTAGTATTTTCGGAATACCCACATGGTGCCAATGACGCCTGCTGCTCCCACCATAAAGGCACCCGAAACGAAATAAGGGCCGAAATTGGTACTGTCCCAACCGGGGCGGAAGGTGGTGGCGAAAAGCCAGGAAGTGACGGTGTGAATGCCTAAGGCAATCGGCACGATAACAATTGCCAGGACTCGAACGGATTTTTTCATGATTGCCTTTTGCTCCGGTGTGTCGTGCCAGTTAATAGCCAGCCAGGTGTACAGCTTGTGTTGCCATTTTGGAATGTTCTTCATGCGGTCGCGCAATAGGGCCAGGTCGGGCAACAATGGCAGGTATAGCAGCAAAATACTAATCATCAGGTAGGTGGTGATGACGATGACATCCCAGGTAATAGGCGACTGAATACGTGCGTGAATGATGACGTTGAGAAACCTATCGGGACGCCCCATGTCCACGATGATGGTTAGGGCTGCTAAAATGATGGCCGAGACGGCTATCATTTCGGCCAACCGCGTCAGGGGAGTACGCCATGCCACGTTTGACAGTTTAAGAATGGCACTAATGAGCGACCCAACCAAACTGACAGCGACGAAAAATACAAAGTTGGAGATGTATATCCCCCAAATGGAGAAGTCGCGCATGGCAGTAATGCCCAAGCCTTCCCTGATTTGTTTGATGTAGAAGAAAAGACCCGCCAGAAAAATGACGGCCAGCAGGCCTGTCCAAAGTTTTCCAAGGCGCCCAAAAGGCCGGGGGTTTAGTTCTTCATTGAGCGCATCGAACGCTTGCTCGCGTTCAGAAGTTGATAGTGTTGGTTGCTTCTTTTTCATTCTGCCGATTTGTTTTTGGTAAATTCATCATCCTCGAAAGGGAAGAGGCGGTTCACAGCAGGCAGATAGTAAACCCGTGGTTTCGTACCAAATTCTTCCATCAGCCGGTAGCCTCCTTTGTCTTTCAATAGTTTGCTCAGGCGCACGGTTTCGTCGCCGTTGGAGACGGTGTCTTCGTATTCGTCACCGAAGTAAAACACGCCATTCGGGCAGGCCGACACGCAGTGGGGCATTTCGCCGTTGCGCACCATGTCGGGGCAGAAATCGCATTTGGAGACGGTACCTCTTTTCGCCGGAACACTTGTCTCCGGGGAGTAAGGTTGGCTGAGCACTTCAGGTGGCAGGCCGGGTTCGCTCCAGTCGAAACTGCGAGCGGAATACGGGCACGCCACCATGCAAAACCGGCAGCCGATGCAGCGGTCGGTATCAATGAGGACGATGCCGTCCGTACGTTTAAAGGTGGCATCTACCGGGCACACCTTCACACACGGCGGGTGGTCGCAATGGAAGCACATCGTCGGTTGCCAGTAGGGCGATGAGTCTTCGTTATTTTGCATCTTTAGCACCTTCAGCCATTCCTTTTCGGGAGCCAGGTGGTGCATCTTTTCGCAGGCATCATGACATTTGCGAAGGTTCTTGCACCGGGAGAGGTCAATGACCATCACCATTTTCTTATCTGCGATACCCGTCCTTGCCTCTTTTGGGGAGATATGTACCTCCGGGGCAGGCTTGATGTATGCGGAATCAACTTCCACGATTTCGCCGTCAGGTGACAGCAGTTTCACCTTTTCCCCCGACTCCTTCACCGTGTCATTCTGAAAGGCAGTGATTGCCATGGCCGTGGCGGATAAAGCACCAGCGGCGATTCCTTTTTTCAGGAAATCCCGGCGATTGTTGTTTTCAGTAATTTTTGACATGAGCTGTACTTCCATTTATAAATGTGAACTAAGTAACCAACACAAATTATTCGATACTTTAAAACACATAGGCACATAGGACACTACCTGTCCCGTACCATAGGTCGGGATAGCTCTAACAAGTTGGTTTTCAACCATTCTATGTTTTCTATGTGC
>SCUG01000285.1 GCA_004297645.1 Saprospiraceae bacterium
GCCGGCACCGGCACGCCGAGGCATCGAGCCGCAAGACGCCGTAGTTGTCGTTATTAACCGTGAGGTCATCAATACGCACGAGCGCCGACAGGCCCTCGAAATGGAAAATATCCTTGACCTTGAGGTGCAAGTCGCCAACACCGCCAATATCCACTTGGGTAATATTGCGAATAAAATCGAGTGAGTCGAGTGGGTAATTTTGGAGTTGCAATTCCAGGCCCTCGTCCCGCACATTTTGTAGAACAATGCGTTCATCGTCTTTGGAAAGGACGAAATTCCGCGTCTCTATGGAGCCTTTGCCAATGCGAAAATAATTGGAGGTGTCGATTTTCCAGGTTTGATTGAGGATGATCAGATTGGAAGGTTTGAAACTCATACGCCAGTCTTCATCGCCCTCCAACGTAAGCACGCCATTGAGGTTGATGTTGTCTAATATTTGGAAAAAGTTGGAAGAAATCACCAGAAATTCCATGGTGTCGCCGTATAAGTTACCGATGAGTGAGACAGGGGAAAGTGATTGGTTCTCATTAAATTTCGTCTTTATCACGCCGACCTGTATGTTGCCTTCGTTCCCCTTTAGCTTGGTGCGGAAATAGACGTCATGAAAGCTAACGTTAGCGTAGCTCCAAAGCGGTATTTCCATTTCCGCATAAAGTTGGTTTTTGAAGCCATCGTACGAGCCGGTGATTTTCGACTCATCGAAGCCCTCGATTTTTTCATTAAAGAACCCGAACAGGTTTTGAAGTTCAAAGAATGACACCTCAAAGGTAAACCTCGCCATGCCGGCCTGCTCCTTTTTTGGTTTGATGCCGAGCCTGCCCGCAAATCCGGGATAGTTGTCGCTGAAAAACTGGAGAAATAGTGCGGGAATTTTTTCGATGTCAAACTGCCCGTCAATATCCACATGACCGAGGTTGGAATCCACCAAAAATTCCTTCCCGCCATTTTTGTTCAATATAGAATTTACAGTAGCCCGGTCAATAGCAAGGGTATCGGTGTTGTTTTTCACGATTATAAAGTCATGCACTTCTGCATCGCCAATTACATCCGAAAGGCGGGTACCGCGGGCATTCACGCCTAAATGGCCCTGGAACTGTAGGTTTTTCTGGGTCAGGTTGAGCGGCTGCATGTCCAGCCGGTTGATGTCTGCCACAAAATTGAATGCAGGGACGGAACCTGCGAAGTTGACCGACCCCTTAAAGGTGAGGTCAATATTCTGGTCCTGCATGTTGAGGTAGCCATCGAAAAGATTTTTTTTGAGCTGCCCGTTGAAGGCCACGTTTTTGTAAACGTAATTTTTAAACCGCAAGCTGTCAATAGTGGCTTCGAGCTTGGCATTTGCCGAGTTGAGCGTCAGTCCAACGCCTTCTTTCACATGGCTGCCAAAGGTCACTTTCCCAAATTCAGGGTTGCCCGACCATTTTCCAAGGTCAAAATTCTTGAGGTACAGGTCGCCAAAATATTGAGCCTTTTCTTTGCCTGCCTTAAGTTTCAGGTTCATAAACATAGTGGCGGTGCCAATGTCGCTGCGCAAGGTACCGTCAGCCACAAAATCCACGAAAAATCCGTCGAACTTGCCATTAAAGTGAAGGTTGCCGAGACGGTTGAAACTTTCGGGTGGGTTAAACCCGGGTATCAATTTGCGCAGGGTGCGCACGTTGGTGGTCAGCTTGTCAAGTTTCAGGTGTAAAAACTGTTCTTGTGGTACGGCGAGGTTTCGGGTGCTGAAGTTGCCCTCTATGCGCAGCCCGTCGGCCAGGTTGATTTGCAGGTCGCGGCCATCGAGCCTGTTCACCGGCCCTTTCACCTGACCATTTAACTGGAATATTTTCTCCCGGTTCTCGTGGAAAAAGGGGTTTTTTTCGAGTGCCGGTACAAAGGCCATGATATCTTGCAGAGCCACCGAAGCCTCATGGAAACGGCCGTCCATTTTCACTTCATTCACGAAATCCTTAAAATCGCGGTAGGTACCGTATTTGAAAATAAGGGTGTCGCCCAGCTCGGTAAAAGGCGTCTTGAGCTTCATGCCATTCAATTGCATGCCCTTGCAAGTCAGTTTGGCCTCCTTTGCCGACAGCTCGTCAAGCACAAAACCACTGCTGCTTTGTAATGCTATTTTTTCAATTTCACCCTCGAATTCAAGGTCGGAAAATGCAAAGTTATTTACGTGAACCTCGAAGTTATTTACGTCGAGGTAATGGAAGTTCAACACATTCACGGGCGTCGTTCTTTCCGGTTCTTCGCGCAAATTGTGGAGGGAGAAAATGCCGCCAATCAGGTCGAAGTTGCGAATGGTGATGCGCATCTTGCCGGAGCCGGGAGCCTGCACATCCTCCGAGACAAATTGCACCGGCGATGCTTCACCGGCACTGGCTGGCGGTTGCCCTGGGTAAATCCGTATTTTTACATCGGGCCGCTCGATTCGGAGTGCCGAAAGATCCACGCTTCCGCCGGCCACGTCGAAGCGCCGGAAATGGGCCTCCAGTTCCGCAATTCCCACATCGAAGGTCTCCCCTTTTACTTCATCGGGCTTGATGAACCTGACGTTATGAAGATAGACATGGCGTAGATCAAGCTGAAATGGCGAGCGGGTTTCCTCTTTTTGAATCTCGTCCTTTTTTCCTTTTGAAAAATAATCAATGACAAACTGGAAGTTGGTGTGTTCCTCTCCTGCCCTTTTCCGAATGTTCACAGTGGCGTCTCTCAGGCTCAGCGATTCGATGCTCCATTTCCGCCGCAATAAAAGGTTGAACAAACCTGAGTGGTCCACGTCAATGGTTCGTGCTACGATGAGCGAATCCCCCGACTGGTCTTCGAGATAGAGACCTCCGAGTTTTATTTCATTGAAAACGCCGAGCCAGACTTTTTCGATGGAAACGGTAGTTTGCCATTCTTTGGAAAGGTAGGCTGTGAGTTCCCGTGCGGCTTTGCTCTGTACCCAGGGAATTTGAAACAAAATGAATGGCAATAACA